>CAVEDT010000049.1:0-8263 GCA_963614475.1 Roseburia faecis | reverse complement strand
ATGAAACGCTGTAAATCAGCATTTATACAACAAATTATTTTCGAATGAAAATACTTATATCTCCGTCTTCGGAACTCCTGCCTGATAGTAATGACGTGCGACATTCCTGGAATGTTGATAAAATATGGCTATATCAGGTGGATGAATTTTCGGCTCTAATAGGTTCTTTTGGTGATAATGCCACATTTTTCATTCCAACGGTATTAGATGCGACTAACGCATTGTCATATGATGGTGCGGACTTCGCTTTACAACTGCTGATGAAAGCTATCTCTTGTGATAAATGCCGCATTCAAATATGTCTTATGGGTATAGAGACCCAAAGCATGTTTATGCTGAAGTACAAGTATCCGAATATTTTTAAGCTCCCTAATATTAAATATGTGTATTTCAATAAATATGAGATTAGCAGGTTTGATGCGGCGATTGAACATATCCCAACACATCAAGAATATATAAATATACTGGATGCATTGGGCATCCAATTACCATCTTCTTTCAACACAACTCATTCTGTTACGAATGAATGGTGTACATATAAATGGTCATCCTTTTTAAGTATTAATAAAGGTGGAAGCTTTGACTTGCCGCAGACGCTATACTTCGACTATATAAAGACGAAGCTCTATTTAATCGAAAATTGTTTTGAGCGTAAGGTCGAAAGAATTTTCGATAAGGTGAAAGCTTTACCAGAGAGCAGGATTTTAGTCGTTGATGACAATTGTAGGTGGCATAAGTTTTTTATAGAATTCTTTGCTGATACAAAAATTGAGGTAAAGTGCATTGGTTCCGATTTCAAAAGGAAAGATGTGGATATGGTTGTTGCCGAAGTAAATGATGTAGTGGAATCATTTGCTCCTGACACAATCCTCCTTGATTATAGACTAATAGAGGATGCAGACTATTCCAATCAAAAGGAAGTGAGTGGCGTGACAGTGTTGCGCAAACTTAAGGGTACGGCAGATAAACCGGGGTGTTGCTTTGGACGTCAGATAATTATGTTTACAGCGACAAGTCGAATAGAAAATATCTTGCGCTTAAAACGGTTTTATGCAGATGGATTTATCTTAAAAGAAAAACCATTAGAATATATAGGAAAGAAAACCTCAGACGAGGTGTTATCGTCTGCAATCCAGACAATTTCAACTGCAATAAATAGGGCGAAATACCTTGTTCCACTAAATGCCCAATTAAAAGCTCTTTCTGCCTCAGCAAAACACGTTTGGCATGAAACGAGAGAAGAAATAAGTAAAGTTGCTAATAGCGTGCGAACAATTACTCAAGGAAATGAGCTGACAGTAAATGTGCTGAAGCTTGTTTGTTTGAACATTTTCGGTTTAATAGAGGCAATATCTCGAGATGGGAGTATCGTCAAGACGAACCCCAAAAAAGGAGGAATTGAAGTTGTCCCATATCCCAAAGCAGACAGTATCATTGTCTCGGATAAAACGGGCTGTATTATGTCAAATCCTGATGCAGAAGGTCCCCATAACTGGAACTTAAAAGTGTGCGATAAAATAGATAATTGGATTAAGATTAATAAGGAGCAGAGTCGAATTGACCTTAACGTTGTTATTATTGCGCTGATACTATTTAGGGCAAACAAGAAATGTGTAGATGAGACGAAATGGAATCAGATAAGGTGCCTTAGAAATAAAATAGTACATAATTCGAAAGAGTTAGGAATAGGAGAACTTCAACGATTATCATTGGATATGTTGACTCTCTTGGAAGATGTTATTGTACCCAGAAGGGCGAATCAATAAGTTGGTACAATATCATATGCCGGGATGTGGCTGCGGCTGCGTCCCGGCATTATGCTATCTTTCAGGAGGGAAAATGTCGGAGGGAGCTAAAAGGGTGGGGGATGCGTGGGCCGAAGCGCGGCGCGGATGCTTTTCGTGGCTTGCTTTGGTGGGGTTGCAAAATTTTTCGGCGAATCGGATTTACTTTTGGGGTACGTGCGGTATATATACATGAAGGCACGCATGAAATGCGTGGGCACGAAAGCAGACTTATAATATGAAAGCGAAATATGCAGGCACAGAAGTGGATTGTGCCGAAGTCAAAGCCAAAACGCAGATTGACATTAGATACCAAAATGTGTGCCGAAGTTAAACGGCAAGAAGAGTGCCGACGTCAAATGTCAAAACGTGTATCAACCTCAATGACAAATGATATGGAAATAAACATAATATATTAATCTCAAACAAGTTATGGGTATGAACGATTTATTCAGAAAGGTAATTGGTCTCGACAGAAAGGAGTCGGGCCCGAAGCTGGAAAAGGACTTCGAATTTGATGCTACGGCTGTCGCCAATGCACGCAAGGAAGGCAAGCGTTGTTTCTTCGACCTCATTATCCTGGACGAGAGCGGCTCGATGTGCTCGATATACAAGCAGGCTCTTGACGGCGTCAACGAGACGCTGGACACCATACGCAAGTCGCAGGTCGAGGACGACACGCAGCGCCATTTCGTGTCGCTGGTGGCTTTTGACAGCAGCCACCTCCGCTTCATTTACAACGGTACTGCGGCCGAGAAGACCGAGAATATCACCACCGAGCAGTATCGCCCCGGTGAGTGCACGCCGCTGTACGATGCTATGGGCGTGTCCATCCACGATCTGCGCACACGCGTGGCGGACGAGGATATCGTGATGGTGACCGTCATCACCGATGGCGAGGAGAATTCGTCACAGAAGTACACCGCGTCGATGGTCAAGGCACTCGTTGACGAGTTGCGCCTCAAAGGCTGGACTTTCACATACCTCGGTGCCAATCAGGATGTTGAGTCTGTCGCAACCGGACTCAATATCGACAACTACATGGACTTTGACGCCTCGGCGGAAGGCGCGCAGGACATGTGGAAGCAGGAATGTAGGATGCGTAAGAGGTACTATAGCTTGATGTCCGACCTGCCCGAAGATGCGCTCTATTGTGCCGAGTCCAAGCGCGTGCGCAATTACTTCAAGGGCTGGAAGAGAAAGGAATAACGCGACGGTTCGAGGTCGTGGCGGATGCCGACCTCGCCGCCGTATCGCGAAAATATGGGTGCGGCCATGTCCGCACACCTGTTTCGGCAAAAGTGGTTTGCGCCCCGACGGAATGTCCGCCGGGGCGCATTTTATGTGTCTTTGGAAGTGTTATTTACGGGTGAGAAGTATGGATTTCTCGGTGGCGGCCGCTGCGCCGTCAAGCATTTCGAGCAACTGCGGCCATAGATGCAGCGGTACGGTGGGAATCTTGACGCGCCACATGCTCATAACTCGGATGTCGCCTTCGGCGGTGACGGCGGCTTGTACTGCAAATTGGCCGATGGGCTTGTTGATGTTGGACGCGAAGTCGCGCAGCGAGGTCTCGTCTACCGTATATCCTTCGGGAACGTGTATGGTGACTGTGCGCGAGAATTGGCGTGCCGTGGGCATCATAGCGTCCAGCAGTGGCGTGCGTTCCGGCCCGGTGACTTTCTCGAAGCGTCCTATCAGCTTGCCTGCATGGAGACTCAGGTCGGCGCCTAAGGGCGAGACGATGTCCGAAAGATGGCACTCGGACTCCAGCTCGAGACCTTTGGACCCGGGCAGGATGCCGCGATCCGAAACCTTGTAGGATAGCACCGAATCGGGCTGAGTGCCCAGGATAAATGCACGTTCCTTGGACACAATGCCGCGCACTTCGTTTTCGCGCTCTACGGCGTCATATTCTTTGTCTACGTATTTCTTGCTGATGCCGAGGTATTCTTCGACATTGGCTATCCACTCGTTGGGATTGGTGAGTTTGCCCGCCAATTCCTTGCATCCGCCGGTGTAGGTGGTCGTGCCCTTGACTGAGGCTGTGCCCATGTCCGGGTCGAGGTCTATGGTGGCGTTAGAGATGATGCGATTGCCGATGTGCTTGTGGTCTTCGACGGTGAATTCGGTGGGAATTGTGCGTTTGTTTATGTCCTTTCGCGGTCCCATGAGGGCGTATCCTTTCTCGCCTTGATATGCAGCGATGTCTTCGCCGGGCATATAGCACATCTGCGGCTTGGCGAAGTATATGCTGTCGCCGATGACGTTTACAAACGAGAAGTCGTACCATGCCGAAGGTTCGGTGGTGGGGACGTCGTTGCGTGGATTGATGACTCCGATACCTGCGCCGGCTTCATCGTATGCTTTCAGTTTGTCCAGGCAGTCGGCCATATACAATGTTTTCCACATTCCGTAGTAGTTGGGCGTGTCATCGTCATCATCGATGGCATCGCAGTATTGCAGGGCCAGCCACAACACGTCCACAATTTGGCGTTGGGTCATGCCCGGGTGGGCCTTGATGTAGTTCTTGGCAATTTTGACGGCCTTGCCCGGAAGCGAAGACTCATATTCGGCGTCGCGCAGCACTTCGCCCACTTCGCGATAGTACTTGCCGGGCAGGATGTTGACGTAAAATCCGGCATTGCGCGAGGATGGTGCGTGGTATTCGTGGGACGAGTTGTTGAGTGTCTGCAGGCGTATGAACGGCAGCTGGCGGGTGGGCATTACGAACAGAGTGAAGTCTACGGCGGGAATGTTGATTACGTGTATATCAGCGCAGTAGTTTTCCTTTTTGTCGCGAGTGACCTTGAGCGTAGGCGCGCCGTTGTAGGTTCGATACTCGGTGGTGAGATACGGCGACATCTTCATCGACACTACGCGGTTCAGTATCGGATAGCGGTCATAGAATTTGATGTCTATGGGATCGAGGCTGAATTCCTCGGCCATTTCTTCGTCATAGAAGAAGTATTCGAGAATGTCGCCCACGGCCAGTCCCGGAATTGCAATCTTGTATTTGCGTTCCTTGTCTGCTTTTTTGCCGTGTGCCACTTCGATGGCATTGTCCGGCACGTCTATTTCGACCACTGTCCCATCGGGCTTATGTATACGTGCGCCAAAGACGTCCTTGGCTTCGTACAGCAGCAGTCCGCGATACTTGATATTCTCCTTGACTCCGAATTCGGTATCGCCATAGTCTTCTACGGCCTTTTGGTCCAACAATTTGACCATAGTGCGACGCAGGTGGCGACGCAATGTGCGGTTGGTACGTCCCGATGCTTTGTATATTGTGTTCTGAATTTGTTGCTCGGTGCTTATTTGGTCTAACCGCATCATTATCACCGCCGAGGCTTTGTCAGCAATGCTGTCGGGTATGGGAATGTCTGCGCGGAACAGGGTGTCAGGCTCGCCCCAGATGCGCTTGGCTGTCTGTCTGTACAATTTGGCGTCGATGCCGGCGTATGCTGTGGCTGTCGCCATAAGGGCTAATACAAGTAGCAGAATACGAGATGGTTTCATGATGGTTGGTCTGTTTTTGGGTGTCGTAAGGGGTGCTTTATGGGTTAATTGGTTGATATTCTGGTCTAAGGCGTTGTCGGCCTCTGAAAAAGGTCATTGCGCATTGATGCGGCTCAGCGAAAGCGGAGTGGTCAGGATGCGCCGTGCCTTGCGTGCCGCCTCGTTCCATGCCTCCATATCTGCGCGGCTGATGTATGGCGTCTTCCATTTGAAGGATGCTCGACAGCGGACTTTGTCGTTGTCCGGAACGTATTCTATGCTTAGGTCGTACCAACGTGTGGACATTTCGGCGGGGGCGGCGTACTCCGCTGTGTATCCGCTCGGTACGGAGATGGTGATATCGGCTGCGGCATCATCGGCCAATGGGATTTTGGCATCGTAGCGTCTCTTGGGCAGGTCGAAGAGCGGAAGGGTAATGCCGCGCAACGGCGATACATTTATATATAGCTTGGCGCCGCCGGCGCCGGAGATGACTGCGCCATCGTCGCTGTACGTTGCTCGGATGCCTATGATGGCGCCGTCGGCGCTATGCACTGCGTTGAGGCTGTCGAGATGGCAACTGCGGCTGCCGCCGGTGAGTATGCCTTCCAGATATATGTCTCGACGCGATGCTTGTATGGCATCGGCGATAGATGACAGGTATGGAATTTGGCTGCCCGAAGCTGCGAGTGCCAGTCGTCCGCAAAGTGTACGCATATCTTCGGCCACGGATGCAGTGCCGGTCAACATCGTGGCTCCGTGCGACTTGTGGTCATCGGGGACGCGGAGCAGCATCCCGTCCTGTCCGTTTTCGATAAGTGCCTGTGCTCCGGCTATGGATGGCGGCACAAAGCCGTCAGGGGCATTACGTACGGTCCCGTCAAGATAGATGACCGTATCCGGCAGTATGGCCGCGGCTATCATGTGGTTGCCGCAGCCCAGCGACGGCATCGCGTCCCAATCGCCGATTACGTCGTCGCGCGTGCCTATCCATACCATACGACCGTCAATGCCTACGGCACGCAACATCGCGCGTATCAGGCATGCACTGCCTTTGCAGTCGCCGTAGCGTTTGGACAGAACGTCGTCCGGGCGGTCGGGGCTGAAGGCGTATTTGCCGTTTTCGATGGCTACGTATCGTATATTACGCCGTACCCACCGAGCTATGGTGTCAATCTTGGCTTTGGTTTCGTTGTCCGGGATGTCGGCTGTCAGTTGCCGTGCAAGTTCGGCGGCCGCGGGCGCTTCGTCGATTTTCGGGTCTACCAGCGAGCGCAGATAGCGGTACAAGTCGTGCCAATTGCCGGCCATGCCGGATATGGCCAGTACCGGGACTACGGCCACGGGCGAGGGTATGTATTTCTCTTGGGTAAAGGCCGGAATATCCTTGGCTGTCAGTGTGTAGATCTTGGCGCCTTTGTCTGAGACGATGCTGTCAAGGTGTGCCGTTGCGGGCAGGCGTAGAGCCTTTACGGACATCTGAGACGCCAATGCCGGCGGTATCTCAATGGTCCAGCGACCTTCGCGCACCGGGACATTGGGGGCGATGATGACTTTTGTGAATTGCATCGGGTCGTTGTAGGTGCGCTTGACGACGGCTTCGATGGTCTTGCCTGCACGGATTTTCAAGGGCAGTACGCATACGCGTGCGCCTGAGTGAAAAAGGTCGTCGTCTTCCCATGCTCGGTATATCGGGGTCGCTCCGGGAGCCTTGGCCCGGTCAATCGAAATGCTCTCGTCGTAGAATGCCGCCCAGATGTCGGAGGCATCGGCTCGTGTGGCGGTGTAGGAACGCTTTTCTTCGGCGCGTACGCGTATGGCTGCGCTGCTGCAATCGGCTTCGATGGCGTATGCAGCTTCCAACTTGGTGATAATGACGTTGTTTTCGTGCGCGGTTGCGCGTGCCGCCGTGATGATGGCGAGACCGGCACAGGTGATGATAGCGCGAAGTGTTGCGACGTTCATGGTCGAGGGTATTGGGTTGTGATGGCAAATTTAAGCTATATCTTCGAATGTGCAAAGTTTTTTGTGCGTTTTTTTTCGCAGGTTACATTATAAGAGGTCAGATGAGAAGATGAGAGGTATAGCGGACACGGTGTGTCACGGCATTGTTGCAGTGGAATAGATAAGGCCGAATAGCGAATAGCGATGACTGAACCAAATTGTGACTCCTCCGATAGGGTGGGTATATGGTCTTGAGACAGTGCCTTAACGGGTGCATCTCGGATTAGTCGCGCCGATATGTGTCATATAGTGGCCGTACAAGAAAAAAGTAGTAAATTTGTAGGGCGAAACGCGCCGAGACGTACTCCGACGCGCTTCGAGACGATACGCGCTTGCGAGGTGATTTTCGTGGTTACGCTTGCGATAACTCGATTACACTTCGGATTACGCGATTACGATATACGCGCTTTCGTATGAAACAACGAATTAAGATGTTTTTGGCCGTATGGGCCGCGATGTTGCTCGTGATGGCGGTGGCTCATCCGATATGGATGGCCGTCGAGCCTCAATATGCGTGGGCCGATATGGCTCAAGCTCCGGCGGTGCTGTGGCACGGCTTGGGCATGGACCTGTCGATGTCGGCATATCTCGTGGCGCCGGTGCTGCTGCTTGTACTAGCTTCGGTGTGGGTCGTACGGCCTTGGATGTCAAAGGTCTTACGCGTCTATCTGTGGGCGATTTCGGCGATTATCGCCGTGGGCTACGTGCTCGATGCGGTGCTGTATCCCTACTGGGGGTTCCGCCTGGATGTGACGCCGTGGTTCTATTTCGTGACTTCCCCGTCTTCGGCAATGGCCAGCCTGCCGTGGTATGCTGAGGTGGGCGTAGTGGCGCTGATGGCTGTATTGGCCTTGGCTATAGGATTTTGGCTACGCATTGTGGTGCGCCGTTTCGGACTGCCGACGCAGCCTTGCAGCCCCTTGCGTCGCCGTATATGGATGACGGTGGCGTGGCTGATGGTGTGTGGCGCCATGATT
>CAVEDT010000048.1:1452-8533 GCA_963614475.1 Roseburia faecis | reverse complement strand
TATACGGGGATAGTGGATGCCTTGAGTGCCGCTATGGCTGTCGAGTCGTATCCGCCGCAGTCTTCGATAATGCGGCGAGCCTTGGCCATGCCCTCGTCCAGGACTTTGCCTTTGTATTGCTTTGTCAAGGCGTCGAGACGGCGTTGTGCGGGCAGTTGTCCGCGCTCGTCACCGTTGATTTGCTGCTCAAGCGACTGGCGCATATCTTCAAAGGAGGCTACCGGGCGTGCGCCGGTTTTGTGTATGATATGGTATCCGTAGGAGGTGGTCACGGGGCGCGAGATTTCGCCCACGGTCATGGCAAAGGATGCCGAGTCGAAGGGGGCGACCATCATTCCCGAGCTGTACCATCCGAGCTTGCCGCCCTGTTTGGCACTTCCGGGATCTTCGCTTTCGCGACGTGCAACGTCCTCGAAGCTTACCCCGGGTTGTGTCACCACGTTGTATATCGAATCTATTGCCACGCGTGCATGTGCGGCCTCTTCGGGCGTCTTACCGTGCGTAAGCTTGAGAATATGCTCGGCCTCCACTTCGCCGGGATTGGGCTTGATTTCGTCCACACGTATGATGTGAAGGCCGAAGCCCGAATTCACTACCGGCGAAATGCCGCCCAGCGGGGTGTCGTAGGCAGCCTTTTCGAAGGGCCAGGGATAGCGGCCTGGCAATACCCAACCCATACGTCCGCCGCGAGTGGCACTGGCGCGGTCTATGGATGCTGCTGCGGCGTCCTCAAAGGTGGTGGCGCCGGACAGAATGGCATTGCGTACCGAGTCGGCGTGAGCCATAGCAGCTTCGCTCGAGGTGTTGCCATCGGCGGGCGGCAGCATTATATGGCTGACGTAACGCAGTTGGCGTACATGGTCGTAGGCTTCGTGCAACAGCGAGTCGTACACGGTGGAGTCCACCATGCGCGATTGAGCCAGCTCGGCGGCATATCCTTCGAATTCGTTGCGAAACGAGGCTGTGGTGTCCATGCCGGCGGCCACGGCTGCAGCCACTTTCAGCTTGTAGTTGACAAACATATCTACATATTCGTCAAGCGTTTGGGGCTGCAATTGCTGTGAGTTGTTCTTATTGTAGAGATATTCGAACTCGCTCAGGTGCACGGGCACCTTGTTGATGGTCATCAATACCGGATCGGATGCGGCGGCAGCTGTAACTGCGATGGCCGTGACCGCGATGGCGGCTGATAGATGGAGTTTTTTCATTTATAGAAAATTTAGGCGTTCGGTTTTATAGCTATAATATAACGCGAAAACATATTTTTTATTGTCCCAAGTGTGGGCAAATGTGTATGCCGGCGTTACCGTGCCGATGAGCTGTAATTGGGTGCTTCGCTGGTGATGGACACGTCGTGCGGATGGCTTTCGTTGACACCGGCGGCGGTGATGCGCGTGAAGCGTGCCTGATGCAACGCATCGATGTCCTTGGCGCCGCAGTAGCCCATACCGGCGCGCAGTCCGCCAATCATCTGGTATACAACCTCGTATAGTGAGCCTTTGTAGGGCACGCGTGCGGCTATGCCTTCGGGTACAAGTTTCTTGGCATCCGTTTCCGAGGCTTGGAAATAGCGGTCTTTGCTGCCGCGCTCCATGGCTTCGAGCGACCCCATGCCGCGATACGACTTGTACTTGCGGCCGTTGAAGATGATGGTGTCGCCGGGAGATTCCTCGACGCCGGCCAACATTCCGCCCAGCATCACCGAATTGCCGCCGGCAGCCAGAGCCTTGACGATGTCACCGCTGTAGCGTATGCCGCCATCGGCAATCAAGGGTATATCGTACTCTTTGAGCGCCTTGGATACGTCATATACCGCACTGAGCTGGGGCACACCTACGCCGGCAATGATGCGTGTAGTGCAAATCGAGCCCGGGCCGATGCCGACCTTGATGCCGTCGGCGCCGTTGTCCGCCAGGAAGCGGGCGGCATCGCCGGTGGCGATATTGCCTACGATGACATCCACGCGGTCGCCAAAGGCGTCCTTGACCGAATGCAGGGTGTCAATGACGCCGCGGCTGTGTCCGTGCGCCGTATCGATGACCAAGGCGTCCACTCCGGCATCCACCAGCGCGGTGGCGCGTTCGAGGCTGTCGGCGGTGACGCCTATGCCGGCGGCTACACGCAGACGACCCAAAGCATCTTTGCATGCATTGGGCTTGTCCTTGGCTTTGGTAATGTCTTTATATGTCACCAATCCGACTAAGCGTCCCTCGGCGTCCACCACCGGGAGCTTCTCGATTTTGTGACGGTGCAGTATGCGTGCGGCGTCTTCGAGTGTCGTGCCCGGAGCCGTGGTCACGAGCCGTTCGGAGGTCATTACGGCCTTGATGGGACGGCGCAGGTCGCTTTCGAAGCGCAGGTCGCGATTGGTCACGATGCCCACCAATATACCGCCGGCATCCACTACCGGAATGCCACCGATGTGATACTCGGCCATCAGCGCCAAAGCGTCTCCCACGGTCTTGTCCGGAGCTATGGTCACCGGGTCGTAAATCATACCGTTTTCGGCACGCTTGACCATGTGTACTTGACGAGCTTGTTCGGCGATGCTCATATTCTTGTGGATGACGCCGATGCCGCCTTCGCGAGCAATGGCTATGGCCATAGACGCCTCGGTGACGGTGTCCATAGCAGCGGAAACCACAGGAATGTTCAGGGTGATGTTACGGGAAAAACGGGTCAGAAGGCTGACGTCGCGCGGTAATACTTCCGAATATGCCGGCACAAGCAGCACATCGTCAAAGGTTAGACCGTCCATAAGGACGCGGTCGGCAATAAATGACATAGCGGTATCGATGCTTAGTGGTTAGTATTTATTGCCCACAAAGGTAACACTTTTCGCCCGATTGCGCAAATGCTCCCCGGCCGCCGCGCCGCTCGTGCTGAACGGAGCCCGATATTCTACTTTCTGCGGTCGTATTTTGGCGGTTCGAGGTAGTAGACGCTTTCGCCGTGTTCGTCGTATTGCGAATTGTGCCCTACCACCCTGACCTCATACGGCTTATCGTGGGAGTATATATCCTGAGGTAGTTCTACTTGCAATAGGTAGCAGGTGTCATTTCCGACGCTGTTGCCTTTGTCCTTCATTGTAAGCGGTTGGACGGAGTATATTTCCAAAGGTTCCCCGTCTACATACACGTCAAAAGACATGTATTGAGGGTCTACCGTAACGATGGAGTTCTTTTCGGCGTCAGCCTTGTCTACGAAGTTTTGATAGGCAATGACCTTTGTGACGCTCATCGGACGCGTATAGATGAGCATCTCTCGCCTGCCGCCATATTCCAAAAATGCGGTCGTACCGTACAATTCCAGCTTGCCGTATCGAATGTTTAGCGTGATGTTACGGTCTGCGATGACGTTCCATGCCCAAAATTCGAGTTTCATATCCTCGGGCGCCACTTGCAGCATTCGCGGATACTCGTTGATACGCATGGCGGCGATGGCGGCATATTTTCCCTTGGGGATGCTGTCAAGGCTGTAATGGCCTTGAGCATCGCTTGCCGTTTCGTAGGCTTCCGTAAAATCGGGATTATATATAAGGACTGTGCAGGAGTCAACGGGGTTGCCGTTGTAGTCAGTGACAGTACCGGAGATTTTGACCGTGCTCGTTGCAAAAGCGGCAAGCGGAAATACACAAGCGCATATTGCGCTTAAAAGTCTGATTTTCATATTTCTATTATAAGTATGGGGGTCTCTAAATTGGTAATGCCGCGGCCTGTAGTCGGGTCTTACTTACTTTTTGGCGGGGGTGACGGTGTAGCCGATTTTATCAAAGGCTTTGGTGTAGTCTTGCGGAGTGGCTTTACGGCTGTCGTAGACTATGGTCACCGTCTGATCCTCGAGATTGGTGGTAATGTGCTTTGTCCCTTTGACAAAACGGATGTTTTGCTTGATGCGGTTTTCGCAGCCCGAGCAGTGCATCTGCGGGTCGGTGGTTACGACCAGGGTGTCTATGGGGTTGGCCTTGGCGGGCTGTTCGGATTTGACGGCTACCGAGTCGGTGGCGTTGTTTACGGTGGTGGTGGTGGTTGCGGTGGCAGCGACAGTTGCCAGTAATGCAGCGCCTAAAAGTATGGTTTTCATTTCGATATATGTTTATTGTTGTTTTTTTTATTCTATGATTGGATGATGGCCGCGCTCAGAATTTCTCGAGTTTGAAGCGGATGCCGATGTAGGCCATTGCACCGTCCGTGGGACCCCAAACTTGGGTGGCATCGAAGCCCGGCAGCCACGGATTGGAAGCGCCGATGACCGGGGTACTCATCTTGTAGTTGGTGAGGTTTTCACCGCCGATGTAGAGGTCAAACAGGCGGAATTCGCGAGTGATTTGGGCTTGGAGATTGAAGTACGTTGGATATTCCGAGCGGTCATACAATTCGCCGCGTCCGTTGAGCTGCCCGGTGACGTCAAAGTGCCAGATATCCATCGGCGTTTTGTAAGACAGCGTCAGCAGCCCTTTGTAACGCGATGTCAGCGGGCGCAGACGCAGTGTGCCGTCGTAAGTCGTGCGTGCATCGTTGAGACGGAAGGCGGCAGTGGCGCTGAAGCCTTCAAAGAAGGGGTAAGTGGCATCTATTTGCGCCGTATGGCTGCGGCTGGTGCCGTCCAAATTACTGAAGTATATGCTGTTGGGGCCCATGGCTCCATCAACATCTATGACCATCTGGTCGGAGAAACGCGTGTAGTAGTATTCGGCATTCAGTTCGAGATTTTTCCCGGCTACGGGGACATTGAGCGAGGCGGACAGTCCGTAATTCCACGCTTTTTCTTGATTGAAACTGTCCGCGAAGTAGAAGGTGCGGCCGCAAGCCAGCAGCGGCGTATTTTCGGCCAAGGCGTGCGGCGTGCGGTAGCCTTTGCCTACGGCGGCACGCAGCGTCAAGACCTTTGTAGGCGTATACTTGATATGCAGTCGCGGTGTGACAAAGCTGCCGTATACCGACGAGTGGTCCCAGCGTATGCCGGGCATCACCGTCCAGCGGTCGCCGTCCTTGAAGGTGTACTGAGCGTATACGCCTGCGGTGGTTTCGGTCGGGGTATGCCCCATAGTCAAGTTGGGCGAAAGCACTTCCTTGAAATAGTCGTGATTGAGGCTGGCGCCGACGCTGATATTATGTGCCGGTGTGATGTCGCTCTCGAAAAGCAGTTGGGCATACCCGTTCTTTTGAGTGACATCGTAGTCGGTGATTCCGAATGTGTTGGATGCATCGTGCCACGATCCGTGCAGCATCAGGGCGATGCTGCTATTGCCTGCATCTTGGAACATATAGGCGTTTTTCCACTGAGCTTCATAGCGGTTGGTGGTGACGCTGACGCCGTAATACGGGATGGATGCGTCCATGTGCCCGTGGCGGCTCATGCCACTGGTGCGCTCATCGCGCAGTACGCGCACGCTCAGTTGCGAAATCCAACTGTCCGAGACGTATGCCCAGCGGTCCATGGCGTTGTACTGGCGTATGCGCGGCATGTCCATGAATCCGTCGCCGTTGCCGTCATGCTCGCGCTGACGATTCTCGAAGTGCAGCAATAGGCTTGTAGAGAGCTTATCATTGAGGTGTATGCTGCCGTCGACATTGGCTTCGACCTTCAGCTGCGAGTCAAAATACGCATTGGCACGCACACCGTCGGTACCCTGCGGCTTAAGGAATTCGATGTTTATCTGTCCGGTGATGCTCTCGTATCCGTTTTTGACACTGGCCGCGCCCTTGGACACCTGTATCGACTGCATCCACGGCCCGGGGACATAGCCCAGACTGTACGGTATGGACGCGCCGCGCAGGTTGGGGATATTCTCGGTAAGCATCTGGACATACGTTCCGCTCAATCCCAGCAGCTTGATTTGCTTGGCGCCGGTGGTCGCGTCCGAGTAGCTGACATCCACCGAGGGATTGGAAATGAAAGACTCGCTGAGGTTGCAGCAAGCGGCGCGGCGCAGCTGCCCCAGGCCGATGATATCCGTATTGGTGGTGCGTACGCGCGACTTGACACCCTGTCCGGCGCTGATGACAACGCTGCGCAGGGTCGTCACGCTGTCCGTGTCCGCCGGTTCGGCGCCCATGGCTGTCGTCATAGTGGTTCCGGCCAATGCGATGAATATATATCGTAATCCTATCTCCATGTCATTCAACTGCTTGCATTTTACAATGCGGCGAATATCTCGCCTTCTCAGTCGCAAAGTTATGCAAAAAGCGCAATACGAACAATACCTTAATTTAAGTATCTCAGTCGGCGTCGGTGGCGACACGTAACCGCATATCGCAGCCATGGACAGCGCAGCAGCCACAGCACGCGGCGATGACGCCGACTGTGCAACGGCGTGCGGCGCGACAGCCGTAAGATGTCGCGCAGAGGCTCGTAATCCTGCGGCAGCCATATTCCGCGACCTATCAGGTATATATGCATTAGTCCGAGGCCCCAGCGCACCAAGGCGGCACGAGGCATCGTCGGCACGGCCGCCACGGCTTTCCAGACACGCGCAATGCCCTCGGACGTCACCATGGACATCGACGACAATGTCCCGGGACGCTGACGGTACTCGTAGGCGACCACATCGGGGAGCAATACAACCGCGCCCGTAGCGGCCGAAGTGAGCAGCAACTGCAACATCGCATCTTCGGCATTGGTCATCGACGGATGCGTATCCCAGTTGATACGGTCGAAGAGGCTTCGCCGAATCACCATACCATGCGTAAAATTCGGGATATCATTATCCAACATCCGCTTCAACGCCTGAGCAGGCGTCAGCCGCAGCACCGTCCCATGTGCACACGACTTGCCGGCACCGGATTTGTCCCCGTCACAAGATTTACCTCCGTCACAAGATTTGTCACCGGCGTTTGCCAAGACCCCGTCAGTCGCCAATGCCACGGCATCCATATACAGGCTCGGAGTTTTCTCATCCCCGGCATACTTAGCCACATTGGCCATAACCATATCCGTATCAGCCGAAAGATATGCCGCCATACGCGACAGCGACTGCCGCGTAAGGGTGTCGTCCGCGTCCACAATCATCACCTCGTCGACCCAAGCAGGCAAAGCCGCAATAGCCGCCGCACGAGCCGCCGCCTGCCCTCCGTGAGGC
>CAVEDT010000048.1:0-1442 GCA_963614475.1 Roseburia faecis | reverse complement strand
CACAATCGCCGCCGTATCATCCGTACTGCCGTCATCCGCCACCACGACACACACATCCACCTTATTCATTTCTGCGCACGCATCCGCGGCCGTACTATCCGTAGCCACCTTGTTTGCCGCCGCCAGCACGCTATCCAGACAGCGGCCGATCCATGCCGCCGCGTTATACGCCGCGACAACAATCCCGATGCTGTTGCCTTTCTTAGTCTGCTTCATCTCGCAAAGTTACCGCTTTTTCGCCCAATCCGAAAATTCCGACAAAAGATGTTCCTCGGATTTTGCCAAAACATCATTACTCGAGTACTGTCATAACATTTTGTAGGGGCGCAATATATTGCGCCCGCATCGACTGTGCGTAATACTGCATAACGCACCTGAAATCATTATATTGCCATTCTACTGCGTGGGCGCTATGTATAGCGCCCCTACAAGGATCCTCAATTTTGACACACCGTAGATATTGGAGCATTTCTACTTCCGGAGTCATGATCGTTTTGATTTTACGGCTCAAATTTAGCAAAAATAAATGGTTTTGCGGCTCAACATGAGCCGTAAAATACCATTTCAGGCCTCGAGTTGAGCCGATTCAGCAACTTCACCTATTATATCAGACGGAAATTGGGGATATCCTGCGGGCCCTATTTCTCAAGGATTCCGTGGTCGTCTCTTTTCTTCTCCCGACGAATGTCGTTAAGGATTTTACCGTGATATGGGATTTTATGCCAAAATTGGTATGTAAATCAAATAGATATTAATAAAGCCAAACTACTCGACCAAGTATGTCTGACCGACGCAGTAACGCCTGATGTCAGCGCAAAGATGCTCAATAAATTGAATCTGACGTCGCAATTTTTGAGCCTAAAGCATCAATCTCACGCCGTAAATTACTACCTTTGTGGAGTTTTGCCACATAAGGCATCCAATAGATCCAACCGACTTCACCACCCTACGGTATGAACAAAAAACAAGACAAAAATACGCTCATCGAAAAAGTATTGGACTCGTTGAATAAGGACCAACTATCTGCCTACATTCGAGAGGAGTGTCTACGCGACGAAAACTTTTGCGACCGCTTTCTCGCATTAGGCGCAGGCAAGGCGTATGCGCCCCGTCCGGAGATGTACTCAATGCGCATAGACAACATTATCGAAGACTATATGGGACGATACGGATATGTAGAATGTCGTGACACCTTTAACCTCAATCAGGACATATCAAGCATCTTTGAAGAGGCGAACTTCGCTATCGAAAAAGGCAACAACAACGTTGCTTTGGCTATATTGATCGGCACATCAAACTCTGCCGAGGACATCATCAACTGCGGCGATGACAGCGCTGGCGAACTTGGTGCAATCATAGATGAATGTTTCGAATTGTGGACTCAATTTGCATTACAATCGCTATCCGACAATCTCGCTGATACCGCCTATAAATACGTCATA
>CAVEDT010000047.1:0-8731 GCA_963614475.1 Roseburia faecis | reverse complement strand
GAAGGTGTGGCGCAGCGACTACAATAGTGTGCCGCCTCGATTATATTATCTGGAACGAGACGAAGGCTCGGGCGAAATGCGAGTGGCCGGATGCCTGGACATCGCCGTGAGCGATATGGCCATACGAGATGACAGTATGTATTATATAGGTGTCGCGTGGAGCAATTTCACCGGCACCAATACCATATCTTACGGTATCGTCAATGTTCGCGACCGCCAGCGCGTGGCCGAGAACTTCATTACCGACGGCACCGAGCAAAACATCAAGATGCCTTACGGCATCACCATCCACCCCGTCACGGGCGACATCTACGTCACTGACGCCAAAAATTACGTATCCTCGGGCACGCTATATTGCTTCAGCCCCGACGGCAAACGTCAATGGAGCGTCCGCACCGGCGACATTCCGGCTCATATCTGCTTTTACGAGAACCGCTGATGAGAATATTACACAAAGGCATATTATATATAATGTCGGCCGCTATGGCCCTGACAATCACCAGCTGTAACGGCGGCGACACACCCATCGTCAGCCTCGGACTGGACGACTACTACCGCGTGGCACGTATGACCAAGCTCGACCTCGACCCGGCACTCACCGGTCGAGACTATCGCTGGACCATCACGCGTCCCGACGGCACTGACAGCATCATCGAAGGCCAACGTCGCCTGGTGTTCCTCACCGCCGAAGAAGGGCGCTACACCCTGCGCTTCGACATCGAAGACCCCTCCGTACCCGTGAGCCATACGATGACCGTGGACGTGCTTCACGAAGAAGTCGAATTCAGCCCCTATATAGCCACCGTGACCGAGTACTGCCCCGCCCCGGGCCAATTTGTCAACGATATGCCGCGCTACGACGAAGGCGATACCGCCGAGGACATGGCGCGTAAGGCCGGCGAGTGCATCAGCGGCACCAACGATGTGATGATTTCGCTCGGCGCCTACGGCGGCTACGTCACCTTTGCCTTTGACCATACCGTGGTCAACCTCCCGGGCAACGATTTCCGCATCTGGGGCAACTGCTTCTACGAAGCCACCCATCCCGAAGACCGCGGCGGCAGCGCCGAGCCCGGCATAGTGATGGTGTGCTACGACGCCAATTGCAACGGCATCGCCGATGACCCGTGGTACGAGCTGGCCGGTAGCGAATACTATTCGCCCAAGACACATCACAACTACACAATTACATACAGCCGACCCGACCCCAATGCCGAGCCGGTAGAAGACGGCGCGCTCGACAATCTGTATTACATCCCGTGGAAGGACAATACCGGTGCAACGGGATACGTCGCCCACAACATATTCCACGACGGCGAATACTGGCCCAAATGGATGCCGCAGCAGACGCTGACATTCCAAGGCAGCTGCCTGGCCCCCAACGCCATCGACCGCAGCGGCGTCGGCTCCTACTACGTCCTGTACAGCTATGCGTGGGGATATGTCGACAATCACCCCAACGACTATCCCGAACTCAACAGCTTCGACATCTCCAACGCCGTAGATGCCGAAGGCCGTCCCGTCAAGTTGCCCGGCGCCGACTGGATACGCGTATACACCGCCGTCAATCAGTACTGCGGATGGATCGGCGAAACTTCCACCGAGTTAAGTCGTGCCGCCGACCTCCACGTCATCGCTACCATGGTACCTACCGCCGCCCGTCGGCGTTGAAATATACATACCAATCTCGTTAGCAAACCGATATATAATATAAAAATCCTAAGTGAAAATGGAAAAGAACTACAAGACCCTGTTGGCTGCCTTTGCCCTTGCCATGGTAGCCACTCCTGCTGTTTGGGCCGACGATGACCTCTCGGGAGGTTTCTTCTACCTCAACGAAGATTGGTATGGACACAACAACTCCACCATCAACTACTTGCGCCCGGACGATCCGGACGGCAATTACTGGGAGTACCGTGTGTTCCAGACCCGCAATCAGGGCAAGGAACTCGGATGTACCGCACAAGACGGTATCGCATGGGGCGGCCGCTTGTACCTCATCTCCAAACAGGAGAAAGACCCCGGAGCATCCGTCACCGGCGCCCGCATTACCGTATGCGACTACAACACAATGGAATGCATCGCCCAGCTGACCAATATCGACCCCTCCGGCGCACGTTGTGACGGACGCGGCGTCGTAGGCGTTTCGGCCGACAAGGTGTACATCTCTTCGTCAAACGGCGTATGGGTATTCGACACCCACACCAATACCATAACCAAGCAGATTGCCGGAACCGAAAATCCCAACGGCAATAGCGACCAGGATGCCACTAATCCCTCCGGCTCACTATATCACGGACAATGCGGCGCAATGGTACTCAGCGGGAAATACGTATTTATCGCTCACCAAACCTACGGTGTGCAAGTTGTGGATGCAGCCACCGACCAAATAGTCAAGACCATCGACTTCAAACAACTCGGCGATGACATAGGCGTAGGATCGCTTATCAAGGATCGCAACGGTGTCATCTGGGCCGGCGTCAACGGCAGCATTTCGTCCAGCTACGGCGAAACAATGTCGTACGTCGTACGCATCGACCCGGTAGCTCTCGAACCCGAATTCATCGAACTTGACGCCTCCGTGCCTCAGCCCACCAACTCGTGGTACGCTTGGACACCCGACTGTATGTGCGCCAGCATGAAAAACGACTATATCTACTGGAAAGGCGATGCAGGATACTTTATGTGGTATATGTCCACTCAGGTAGTACGCTTCAATACCGTCACTCGCCAAGCCGAAACCATCATCGAAACCGGCGGAACATACACAAGCAAAGATCGCTACATCTACGGTGCCTCGATGCGCATCCATCCCGTGACGGACGAAATATACATGGCCGTCAATCAAGACACCGGTGTCAACAGCTACTGGACACGTCGCTACAGCTCCTCGGGCGAACTTCTCAAGGAATACAAAATGATTAATAGCTACTGGTTCCCCTCGCTACCCATCTTCACCGAAAATGACGATAAGAGCACTACCGGCATAGGTGACATCACCTTGCCCGATACAGACATCAATGTAGCACCCGAATACTACGACCTGCAAGGCCGTCGTATCAATCCGGAGAACGCACCTGCAGGCATATACATCGAACGCCGCGGTGCAAAAACTCAAAAAGTACTACTGCGCTAATCAGATATTCTACGGGAAGACGGTCCACGGACGCATCCCGGGTCGTCTTCCCGATATATTCACCAATAGCCGATTTATATGGTTAAACATTTACTCCTTACAGCAATCTGCTCCGTAGCACTGTCGTGCGGAGCAACCACTCTCGAGTTTGACAAAATCACCCATTGGACCGGCGAAGGCGATGCACACGCCGCCCTTGTCGTACTCTTCGACGGGCAAAAAGCCGCCCAAGTCTGGGGCTTCCGCTGGGACAGCACCTCCGACAAGCCATCCGGCGCCGACATGGTGAAGGCTATAGCCAACGCCTCCACCGACTTCGATGTAATGATTCAGTGGACCAACTTCGGCTACACATTCTCGGGCGCGGGGTTCAGTTTTGACCACGCGGTGATGAACTACCTGCGCTACGATTTCGAAGGCGCCGTCGATGACGCCAATATCTCTTTCAACTACTACACGCCCAATACGGGCATGGGGCAGACAGGCGCCCCCGGCGCTGCCACGCAGGAGATTTGCGACCGAGCCATCGAAGAAGCCAAGACGACACACGTCATCGAACATCCCCTGAGCCACCGCGAATACGGATACAGCGCCTACGACTACGACCACTGGCAGTTGGATGCCGATGCGCCTAAAAACATTCTGTGGCGCGCCGGATGGTATAACGGATACTGGAGCTACTGGGTGGGAGATAAAATACTTGACGAAATGGGATATTCCGGTCTGGGAATGTCGTCTGTCGAGTTGGAAGACGGCGCCGTCAACGGCTGGGCCTACTACAACTTCAAAGACGATGATTACGGATCGACGGATGTCGACTGGAATGTCGAATTGGACTATGACCACCTCAGTGTCAATGCCATACAGGAACTAAAACCGGTGACAGAAAACTCCGATGATGCGGCCGCCGACGTATACACACTTTCCGGCGTATGCTTGGGCCGTTATGCCGACCGTCGCGACAATCTCCCCGCCGGCATATACATCGTGCGCACATCCTCGGGCGCCGCATACAAGGTGCGTCTCTAAACACAAAAAGCACACATATCAAAATAACATCATATTATGGACCCGGTTTTGGGTATGAATCTGAATCATACTCAGGCCAATCACTAAAACAAAATTCAAACCTTTATGAATTACAAATCATTACTCATCGGAGCATTAGGATGTTTCTTCGCGCTGACAGCCAATGCCCACGACATCGAGGTGGACGGTTTGTACTATGCCACCAAGAGTGACGGTACCGCCACGGTACGCGCCCCGCTGGCAGAAGAGACCAAACCCTCAGGCGACATCGTCATTCCGGCCTCAATCACGTACAACGGTAAGGACTACAAGGTAATTGCCATCGATGATGAAGCCTTCGCCTATGGTTATCAAATCACCAGCCTCGAAATTGAGGAAGGTATCCAAACCATCGGCAAAAACGCCTTCTTCAACTGCTCGGGCTTGACCGAACTCTGGTTCCCGGCTTCCGTCACCGAAATCGGCGACTACGCCTTCAATTCCTGTACCAATGTGACGACAATAGACTTCCCCACAGGCCTTAAGGTCGCAGGCAAGATATTCCAATCGTGTATCAACCTGACCAAGGTGAACTTCTCCTGGAAGTGTGTCGTTACCGAACTCAACGGTACATTCGAAGACTGCCGCGTACTTCCGAACATATCAATACCATCAACCGTCGTTTCAATTGGTGGCGATACATTCAGCGGCTGTAAAAAACTTGCAAAAGTCAGCTTTTCAGGCAACAACCTGAAAACAATCGGCGACTGGGCCTTCAACGGCAATGTATTCACAACGCTCGAAATTCCCGAAGGCGTTGAAGAAATCGGCGATATGGCTCTCGGCGCTATGAACGGTGCCTGGAACACCAATAAGACCATGACCTCGGTCACCCTGCCTTCGTCGTTGAAGAAGATCGCCTATAACGCCTTCAACAACTGTGGCGCACTGACCGAACTGATCATCAAACCCGCCGACGAACCGCTGCGAATCACCACATATTACGACAACTATACGGACATGTTCCTCGCCTGCCCCGAAGACCTGGCATCGACAACCTGCCCGCTGAAAAAACTTGTCTTGGGCCGTCAACTGATCAGTGACAAGACCGACGTCGACCACACCAGCAATATTTTCTCGGTAAAGAGCGCTTTGGAAGACGTATTCTTCTGCGGCAGCGTCACTGCGACACCCAGCCTTAGCAAGGCAGAGTCCCTGAAATACGTCACCGTCGCCACTACGGCCATTCCTACTGTCGGCGGCTTCGCTGACGGCGTCAAGTCCACGGCACTGGTGACCGTGCCCGCCGCAGGCCGCGAGGCATACCTCGCCGCTGACGGATGGAAGGAATTCACGTCGCTCGCCACACCCTCCGGTATCGAGCTCTCCATCGCAGACCTCACTCCCGACGCCAACGGCGTATACGCCATCGGTCTGAAGAAGTCCTACTCCATGACCACCACCATCAATGATGAGGATACTTCCAATAAGGATCTTACATACACTGCCGGTGTCAGCAGCGTCCTGAGCTACTACAACGGTAAAGTATCCTCCGGAGTCAATGGTGATGCATACATCTACGTTGAAAACAGCAAAAACACTAATGTGCGCGGCGTCCTCGTAGCCAAAGTGGCTCCGGTTAATCCCGTGACCTCCATCACCCTCGACGGAGTTGTAGACGGCGTACTGCGCGTGCCCTACAACTCGATGATTGCCGCCAACCCCGTCATCGAACCCGCCGATGCCGACCTCACCGACTTCGATATCACAATCGAAGACCCATCCCTGTGCACCATCTACGCAGCCAAGGCCTTCAATCCCACTCGCAACTTCTACGAACTGACCACCTTCAAACTCGGCGAAACCAACGTCACCTATTCAGCCAAGGACGGCAGCGGAACGCAACTCACCTTCAAACTCGTTGTCGAAGACCGCGACCGCGAAACTCCCATAGACTACACAAAGGGTATGTTCTGGCTCAACGAAGAATGGTTCGGCCACTGCAGCGGTTCCATCAACTTCGTGGGCGACGATTACACCTTCACCGGCAAGGTTTACGAACGCGAAAATCCCTTCCAGGCCTTCGGCGCGACTTCGCAATTTGCTACCATATATGCCGACCGCCTCGTCGTAATGTCCAAGCAAGCACGTGACGGCGGCGACCTCCGCGGCACCGACGCCGGCGGTGGACGCGTCGTAATTGCTGACGCCAAGACCCTCAAGAAAATCGCCGCTTTCGACGAAATCGGCGGTGACGGCCGTGCCGCTTGCGGCGTAGGCCCCGACAAATTCTACCTGACACACGCATCCGGCGTCCGCGTATGCCGCGCTCAGGGTGACACCTACGTCCTCGATGCTGCCGACATCGAAGGCATCGGCGGCGGTAGTACTTATGCCAACCAGATGGGCGACATCATAGCCGCCGGCAAATACGCCTTCGCAGTACAGCAGGGCAAGGGCCTCCATGTCATCGATACCGCTACCGACACCTGCGTCAAGACTATCGAAGAATCCAACGCTCAGGGCGTAGTCCTCGCTGCCGACGGCAACGTATGGATGATGGCCACCAAGAAACTCTACTGCATCAACCCCGAAACTGCCGAAGTCATCAAAGAAGTCGCTATCAACCAGAGCGTCGCTTGCCAATGGGGCTCGTGGCGTCACACCAACTTCCTGGCTGCCAAGAAAAAGAACGTCCTCTACTGGATGGACGGCGGCGCATGGTCCGGCTCGGGCAACATCTACGCTTGGGATATGACCGGCGACGTACCCACCGAACCGCTCTTCTCCCTCGGCAAACGCGAAGGTATGAACGGCTCCACTCAGGCACAATACGGTTCGATCGGTTATGACGATGTCAACGACCGTCTGATGCTGGCTACCACTCACGGATCATCTTCCAACTACCGTTACAACTGGTACTACTTCGTAAACGGCACCACCGGCGAAGAGCTTAAGAGCTACGCTCTGACCCCGTACTACTGGTTCCCCGCTATGCCCGTCAACCCCGACCGCGCCGAAGTAGTCGCTGATATCGACAAGATTGACCTTGACAACTACGACGACCCCAAGACCGTCGACCTGTCCTCTCACTTCACCGATGCCGATGACGTCGATTCCGAAATCGCACTGTCCATCGTTCCGGCCAATGACACCCAACTCGAAGACATCGCCGACGTCACCATCGAAGGCAAGCAGCTGACCATCACCCCCAAGACTTTCGGTGATGCTCCCCTGCGTCTGCGCTCGGTATCGCGCGGCCACGTAGCTTACCACGACATCGCAATCAAGATTGCCAAGGTAGGTGTAGACGACATAGCCGTTGACGCCAACGATGCAGCCATCGAGTACTACAACCTCCAAGGTGTACGCGTCGATGCCGACAACCTTACCCCCGGCATCTACGTACGTCGCCAGGGCAATAAGGCCGTCAAAGTCATCATCAAGTAACCTATACAATTTTCCCCAAATGACCTTCAGACATTTATTGTCTGCCTCAATCCTTACAGCCGCTGTCGCCGCACTGTCGGCGACAGCGGCTGCCGAGGATTTGGACGGCGGATTTTTCATCCTCAACGAAGATTGGTACGGGCACCAAAATTCCACCATCAATTACCTGCGCCCCGACGACCCCGACGGAGTATACTGGGACTACCGTGTATTCCAAAGTCGTAACCCGGGCAAGGAACTCGGATGCACCGCCCAACACGGCATCGCTTGGGGCGGACGTCTGTATCTCATCGCCAAACAAGAAAAGGACCCCGGAGCATCTATCGTCGGCGCACGCATCACCGTGTGCGATTCCAAGACAATGGAGTGCATAGCTCAGCTCACCGAGATTGACCCCTCGGGCAAGCGTTGCGACGGACGCGGCGCTTGCGGCGTATCGCTCGAAAAAGTGTACATCTCCTCGTCCAACGGCATTTGGATTTTCGATACTCGAAGCCTGACGGTCACCGGGCAGATACCCGGCACGGAAAACCCCAACGGCACCGGCGGAGCCACTACAGACCCCTCGGGCGCTCTCTACAAAGGACAATGCGGAACTATGGTGCTGGCTGACGGCCTCGTATTTGCCGCGCACCAGCAGTCCGGACTTCTGATAATAGACCCGAACACGGACAAAATCATCAAGACAATATCTATGGATGTCGTCCAAGACGGCGCCGGCATAGGCTCGATAGTAAAGGACCGCACCGGCATCCTATGGATTTCGACAGACAAGAACATCCGCGGCACCGGCAATCCGCTGCGCAAATTGATACGCCTCAACCCCAAGACACTGGAATATACCATTGTCACCCTCCCCGACGACGTACTGCCGCCCAACAACTCATGGTACGCCTGGACACCCGATGCCTTCTGCGCAAGCGCCAAACAGGACTACCTCTACTGGCGTGCCAACGCCGGCAAAGGCCAGGCTGCATGGTTCAACGGAGTATACTTGTATCGCTTCAATACCGTCACCCAAAAAGCCGAAGTCATACGCAACTTCAAGGAAGAAGGTGCCGGATGGAGCATCTACGGCTGCTCGCTGCGCGTACATCCCGTCACCGACGAAATATACATGTCCCTATACCAGGGCAA
>CAVEDT010000046.1:7013-8759 GCA_963614475.1 Roseburia faecis | reverse complement strand
AAGGCTGCGTTGCACCTTCTCAACTGATATAATGGTCTCGAAGATTGTGCGCTCGCCATCCTGTATCCATTGTCCCATCGAATGGAGGTCGGTGGTATTGTCTACCGAAGCGGGGAATATGCCGCGGTGCTGCTTGCCTTCGCTTTCGCCGTACAGCTGTTTCCACCATTCGGCCAGATAGTGCAAGCGCGGGTCGTAGTTGACCAATATCTCGATTTTTTTGCCGGCGCGATACAGGGCGTTGCGTGTAGCGGCATAAGTCCCGGCAATATTTGTCGCATTGATGTTGATGGTATTCTTTTGCATCTTGCGAGCGCCCTCGACAAGGTTGCGAATGTCGTGTCCGGCCACGGCTATAGGCAGCAATCCCACAGGCGTGAGCACCGAGAAACGACCGCCGACGCTGTCTTCGATGACGTATGTCTTATAGCCTTCCTGAGTGGCGAGTTGGCGCAATGCACCGCGCTTGGCGTCGGTGATGGCCACGATACGGCGTGCGGCTTCTTCGTGTCCCACAGCCTTTTCCAATTGTTCGCGCAGCAGACGGAAGGCTATGGCAGGTTCGGTGGTGGTACCACTCTTGGATATGACAATGATACCGAAGCGACGGTTATGCAGATACTGCTGCAGCTCGTACAGATAGTCTTCGGAGATATTATGTCCGGCAAAAACAACCTCGGTGGACTTTTCGCCCGGCTGAGGGAAGGCCGGCGATAGAGCGTGGATGACGGCCTTAGCGCCCAAGTAGCTGCCGCCGATGCCGATACATACCACTGTATCACAGCGTTCGCGCATATCTTGTGCGGTGGCCATAATGTCGTCTATGAGTTCTTCGGGGGTGCGCGTCGGCAGGTCCACCCATCCGATAAAATCGTTGCCGGCACCGGTGCCGTTGTGCAGGTGTGACAGTGCCGTAGCCACTTCGGGCTGCAAAGCTGCCACCTCGGCGGCGCTGACCGCCATGCCGGTATTGGTAGTGTCTATCTGAATTTCCTTCATAGTGTATCTCGGTTTTGTTGTAAGTATGATTGTCTATGTACTTCCGATTGGTAGTCCAAGAGCGCAGATAAAAGCGTTTTAAACAAAAGTTTGGCTCATCTTGGCCAAGGCCTTGGCCGGGTTGATGCGTCTATATAATATATCGTACACTGCATCCAAGATGGGCATAGGTACATGCAGTCCCTTATTTATGTCGTGTATGCATTGGGTGCCGTAGTATCCTTCGGCAGTCTGTTCCATCTCCATCTTGGCGGCGGCCACCGAATAGCCGCGGCCTATCATCGCGCCGAAGTTGTGGTTGCGCGAGAAACGCGAATATGCAGTCACCAGCAAGTCGCCCAGGTATACCGAATCCGTAATACGGCGCGTATGCGGTGCGGCCGCGTCCAAGAAGCGCTCCATCTCGCGTATGGCATTGGACACCAGCATTGCCAGCAGGTTGTCGCCCATCTTGATACCATGAATGATACCGGCGGCGATGGCGTAAATATTCTTAAGCACAGCGGCATATTGTATGCCGTTGATATCCGTGGACGTTATCGTCTTGACTTTCTTGGATTCCAGACATTTGGCAAAAGTCTTGGCATTGGCTTCGGACGGGCTGCCTATTGTCAGGAAACACGAGTGATCGAGTGCCACCTCCTCGGCATGGCACGGGCCGGAAATCACAAGGATTTGATTTCGGTCGCAGCCGAAATGGTCGGCCATATAGTCCGTAATCAGGACATTGTCATCGGGTACAATGCC
>CAVEDT010000046.1:0-7003 GCA_963614475.1 Roseburia faecis | reverse complement strand
TATATGCGATTGACGTCAAAGGGGACATCACTCAAATATGCGGGATTGCGGCCCTCACTTATGAATTGTTCGATACGGTCGTCACGGCGCATATACCAATGTATGGTTTCACAGTCTTGTAGCAGCAATTTGGCCAACGCCGTTGCCCAACTGCCGCCACCCATGACGCATATATTGCCTGGAAAAGCCATAGTAAAATGTATCGAGAGAGGTTGGTTAATTATTTATCTTTATCTATAAACACCCGGCACGGGCGCATCTCGACAGCCGCTATATGCAACTGTCCGACATCAGATTACTGCGCGGCGGCAGCAATCCAAGCTCCCACCGTGTCTACGCTCACCGGTTTGAGGCCCAACTTGTGCTTCTTATTGAGTCCGCACAATTCCTGCTGGAGTTTGGCGGCGGTGGCGGCGGCAAGGTCAGCCACGGTATTGATGCCGGCTTTGTTCATCAGAGGCACCCACGCGGCAACTTCGTCCGAGCCAAGGGCCTCGACAAAGCGTTCGGGGGCATCACGTTTGATGACCTTTTCGGGACGCATCTGCGGGAAGAAAAGTACTTCCTGTATGGTTGTCTGCCCGGTCATCAGCATTACAAGGCGGTCCATGCCTATGCCCATACCGGATGTCGGGGGCATTCCGTACTCGAGGGCGCGGATAAAGTCCTTATCGATAATCATGGCCTCGTCATCACCCTTCTCGCTCAGACGCATCTGCTCGACAAAGCGTTCGTACTGATCGATGGGGTCGTTGAGCTCGGAATAGGCATTGGCCAATTCCTTGCCGTTGACCATGAGTTCGAAGCGTTCGGTCAATTCGGGGTTGTTGCGATGACGCTTGGTGAGCGGAGACATCTCTATGGGATAGTCGGTGATAAAGGTGGGTTGGATGTAGCAACCCTCGCATTTTTCGCCGAAGATTTCGTCGATAAGTTTGCCCTTGCCCATAGACTCGTCCACCTCGATGCCGAGATCTTTGCACACCTTGCGGAGTGCGGCCTCGTCCATTCCGGTGATGTCTACACCCGTATGGTCCTTGATAGCCTGCGTCATGGTTACGCGCGGGAAGGGAGCTTTGAAACTGATGACATTGTCGCCTACACGTACTTCGTCCGTGCCGTTGACGTCACGGCAGATACGCTCAAGCATGTGCTCGGTGAAGGTCATCATCCAATTGTAGTCCTTGTAAGCTACATATATCTCCATGCAGGTGAATTCGGGGTTGTGCGTACGGTCCATGCCTTCGTTGCGGAAGTTCTTGGAGAATTCGTACACACCGTCAAAGCCGCCGACGATAAGGCGTTTGAGATACAACTCGTCGGCAATACGCAGATACAGAGGAATATCCAGTGCATTGTGGTGTGTCACAAAAGGTCGGGCAGCAGCGCCGCCGGGTATGCTTTGCAGTATCGGGGTCTCGACCTCCATATACCCGTGTTCATTGAAGTAGTTGCGCATGGAGTTGTACACGCCCGTACGTTTGATGAAGATTTCTTTGACACCGTCGTTGACGATAAGGTCGACATAGCGACGACGATAGCGCAATTCAGGATCGTCAAAGCTGTCGTAAGTCTTGCCGTCCTTCACTTTAACGATAGGCAGCGGACGCAACGACTTGCTCAGAAGCGTCATCTCCCGGGCGTGTACCGTGATTTCGCCGGTCTGCGTACGGAATACGAAGCCCTTGAAGCCTACGATGTCGCCGATGTCGAGCAATTTTTTGAATACGACATTGTACATATCCTTATCTTCACCCGGACAAATTTCGTCACGTGCGACATACACTTGGATACGGCCGACGTTGTCCTGCAGTTCGACAAATGAGGCTTTGCCCATGATGCGGCGACTCATAATACGACCGGCGATGCACACCTGACGCTGCTCGGCGGCATCGTCTTTGAAGTTGGCACGAATATCTGCCGAGGTGGCATCTACGGGATAAAGGGCTGCCGGATAAGGTTCTATGCCCATTTGGCGCAGCGTTGCCAGTGAATTGCGGCGTATCGCTTCTTGTTCGCTAAGTTCGAGGGGATTCATATATAGCTGTTGTTATTTTGTTTCGTGTTCATAAGTTGCGGCAACCTTCGGAGACATGCTTGATGCCATACCGTCAGGCGTGTTTAGGCCGCTTCATTGCCGTTGGGCAATATTCAAGGGCAAAGTTAAGCAAATTTCCCCGGAGTGCCAAATCAGTGTTTTAGTACGATGTTTACGGACGTTACGGTACACCTGCCTTCAAGCATTCGACAAAACGTCGAAAGGCGGACATTGTCTTACGGACATTTGACACACACGGCACAGTCATTATGGATATACTCCTATCTGAAAACGCATTCGAAGCCTTATACACGGAGGGGGCGTCATTGCGCCGGGGCATACTCGCCAACGCTATCGAAGTCACATTCAACGCAAACTTAGGAGTTATGCAACATTTTGTAAACACTATAATCCGTCCTTTGCATAGAGAAAAGAAGGCTCGGCCACACCGGCAACGGAGGACGGCCGATGGCAGCGGAGACGCCGCCACCTTCGCCCCTTAAAGACAACACTCACCTACATAGCATGGATATAGTATTTCTTTGTATCATCGTATTTCTGCTGTTATTGGCGGTATTCGATCTTTCGGTAGGCGTCAGCAACGACGCTGTCAACTTCCTCAACTCCGCCATAGGCTCAAAGGCCGCGCCGTTAGGCCGCATCATTCTTGTCGCAGCCACGGGCGTATTTCTCGGAGCCGCAATGTCAAACGGCATGATGGATGTCGCCAGACACGGCATTTTCCGCCCTGAATTCTTCTCCTTTTATGATTTGGTCTGCATATTCATGGCCGTGATGTGCATCGACATCGTACTGCTGGATATATTCAATACGCTGGGTATGCCTACGTCCACCACGGTTTCGCTGGTCTTCGAACTTCTGGGCGCCACCTTCGTGGTTGCATTATTCAAGACTCACAGCGACTGCGCCGGGATGAGCGTCGTCGATCTGCTCAACACCGAGAAGGCGCTGACCATCATTATCGGCATATTCCTCTCGGTAGCGATAGCCTTCTTCTTTGGCACGGTGATACAGTTCCTTACCCGAATGCTTTTCACCTTCCATTTCGCCGACCACCTCAAATGGACCATAGGCGTTTTCGGCGGCCTGTGCTGCACAGCTATCATATACTTCCTTGTCATCAAAGGCATCAAAGACCTGTCCTTTATGACTCCACAAGTCAAAGACTGGATACATTCCAATACCGGAATTTTGATGGTATACTGCTTTATAGGCTTCTCGATACTGATGCAGTTGCTTTACTGGCTCAGGGTCAATGTATTCAAAGTCGTGGTACTTCTGGGCACATTTGCTTTGGCTATGGCCTTTGCCGGCAATGACTTGGTCAACTTCATCGGTGTACCTCTCACCGCCTTGGCATCGTTCCAAGACTTTACGGCCTCGGGTGCCGTGGATGCACATTCGCACATGATGGGCGCTCTCAACGGTCCGGCCAATACTCCGATCTACTTCCTGATAGGCGCCGGAGCTCTGATGGTTATCACTCTGGCCACCTCCAAGAAGGCGCGCAACGTCACCAAGACCCAAAACGGACTCGGAAGCCAAAACAATACCGGCGACGAAATGTTCGGATCTTCGCGTATCGGACGCCGTCTGGTGCGTTGGACGCTATCCGGCATCACTTGGGTAAGCAGCCATACGCCACTACGCGTACGCCGCTGGGTGGACAAGCGTTTCAGCATGGAAGGCGTCACCCTGGAGCAGGGACAATCCTTTGACCTTGTGCGCGGCGCCATCAACCTTGTGGTGGCCGGAGCCCTCATCGCCTTGGGCACCTCACTCAAGCTGCCGCTGTCCACGACATTCGTCACCTTCATGGTGGCTATGGGTACCAGCCTCGCAGACCGCGCGTGGGGTCGCGAAAGCGCCGTATTCCGCGTGACAGGCGTCATCAGCGTTGTCGGTGGATGGTTCATCACCGCCGGTGTGGCATTCATAGGCGCCGGACTGGTGGCTGCATTCATCTACTGGGGCGGGTTGTGGACCATTCCCGTAGTCGCAGCCATAGCAGTGGCCCTACTCATACACAGCAACCGTCGCTATTGTCAGCGCAAAGCCGAAGACGGCGGCGATGCACTGTTCCAGACTATCCTCAGCACCGAGGACGCCGAAGAACGCTGGCCGCTGCTGTTGACCTATATCTCAGAACGTCAAGGCGAGTTCCTGACCTTTGCTCGCGAAAGCTTTGACGGAATGACCGGGGCTTTCATACACGAAGACGTACATACACTCGAGCGTCTGGACCGCACGCTGTTCCACGAAAAAGACACGCTCAAGAGCGCACGACGCAAAGAAACGCTATGCTTGCGCCAGCTCACGCATCCCACCGCTATCGAAAAGAGCACCTGGTTCCATCTGGCCAACAACTGCTGTATGTCTATGCTCTACAACTTACGCCGTATCAACGAGGTATGTAAAGAGCACACCGAAAACAACTTCCTGCCGTTGCCCCAGCATTATGTAGCCGAATTCGAGGAAATACGCGCGCGTGCCGACGAAATCTTTGCCGACGCCCTGTCCGTAATGACCACGCGCAACGTGGACGCCGTGCCGCCGATACGACGCCGCTGCGACGAGCTCAAGGACCGCATTTCGGACGGGTACCACCGTCTGCACGAGCAACTGCGCGAAGGCGATCCATCCACAATCACAGTATTGTACGTTTACCTGAACATGTTGCAAGAGACTCAGGATTTGATTTCCAACGTCCGTAAATACTTGCGCGCCTTTGCCAAGTTGTGCGACACCGACAGCCGCATAGCCGGGCCGCGTGCAACCACTCCCACACCCACAGGCGCAATGACCTCACCCGACCGATTTGCGACTATCGACCAACGTCTGCTGTAACCATTGCCGCCCGACGCTCCGGCAGCCGACAATGGCGGCAAAGGTAGTCGCATGATAGTCAAGCCATAATCGGCAGCGCCAAGCAGAAAGGGCGTCGTAGTTTTCCAATTTTTCAGCCTCCCCAAACGACCGTTTTGACCCATAAGCATAGAACAGCCGGCAGGAGCGCCGCCAAGACAGAAGAACATCACACATAAGGCATCATAATATGATGAATGCCCGTAGCGAGATTGGCCACGGGCATTCATCGTATTATGTATGTTCTGTTTCGGTTAGGTACGTTTGGGGGCATGCGTAAGCCGGCGTCAGCGGCGCACGCGATCGGTAGCCGTCTGTATGCCGTTGCGACCACCGGGCAGGGATAATCCCGGACGGCCCATGCCTTGGCGACTGCTGCCGTTGCGGTTGATGGGCTCGCCCCATTCGTCCAGTTCTTCTTCCTGGTCGGGAGCCTTCTCACCGGGCTTCAGTTTGGGCTTATTCTTAAGTATGGCATAAGGCTTCTGCGTATCTATGGGCTTGGCGTATATATCCCATGCCAATTCGTTGTCCCAATTGGCTTTAAGCTCAAGTTTCTTATCAAAGTACGCGACCTCCTCGGGCTGAAGCCGTTCAGCAAAGTTGCCCGTGTCCCAACGGCCGTTGCCATTAGCGTCTATAAACACGCGTGCAAAGTACGTGCCGGGGGTGATGTATGGTACGACGACCTTGCCTGTGGCCGTATCGACAGGCACCGTCCGCACGACATTATCGCTATTGTTGAGCAGCTCGAAGCATAGGGCATGTCCGTTCACCGTTTTAGGCGTAACGGTGAAGGCAAGGTTGGAGTATTCTTCGAGTTTCTTGATTGTGAATTCGTGACGCAGCGCCTTATTGTGTACACTGTCATAAATGCTGGTAACGGCGGCCGAATCGACAAGCAAGCGATACTTGGCGCCGGGATCCCAGCGGTAGTCAAAGACACGTCCTAACAGCGGATTGAGCGAATCGGGACGCAACGGCGGTAGCACAAGGTCTTTCCATACCGAGTCGACCTGCTGCTGCAAGTGGACGCCGGTGGTGTCTATGCGCGATATGGGCAGGGCTGACTCGATACGCATAGGCGCATATACGTCGTGCGAGGACTGGCTTTTGACCATAAGGGTCGCAAATTCGCGCTCGGGCACGTTTAGGCTGTCGGCATCTTCTTTTTTCTTCTTTTTCGAGGCCTTAGGCGCGCGGTATACAAAATTGACGGTATCATTGACCCATACGCGACGACTGAGCGAATCCTGCGCAGCGTGGTGTACGCTCACGCGCAATGTGTCCATAGCCAAGAGCTCGGGGTCGCGTATCCAGTACGTAAGCGAATCGGCATCGGTATTGGCTTGCAGCAATGCCCAATCGGCATCCGTATCGCCGTCACGCGGTCCGCCGATAAGTGTCAGCGTGGGCAGAGTGTCTCGCGGAGCGCCCATGCCTATAAACAGGCGGCGACGGTCGGGGCGCTGATTGTCTTTGAGGTACTGTGCATGGTAGTCTTCGTTGAACCAGGTCAGCAGTACGTCATTGGGAAGGAACAGCGTAGCGGCACGTTCGACAACGCTGTCCGTACCTTCGGACGAACGCAAGGTATCGTTCACCGTTGTGGGACGCGAACTCGGGGTGATATCCACGTCGTAGAATGCCACATCTTCGGAGCGGTCCCAGCAGTTGTCGCGGTTGACGTCATTAACGGCGAATATGCGATAGGTACCGGCCTTAAGATTGCGTATGGTGAACTGACCGCGCTGATTGGTACGGGCGATACGTTGCAACGGTGATTTGACAAATGCAGTGTCCGTCATGTCGGAAGTTACGCCCACCGTAATGCCCTGAGCCGGTTCGAGGTTGCGTGCAGCCAAGACTACACCCGAAATCTGCAGCGAATCTATCGAATCACCTGTGGCAAAGTCTATTGCAAAGCCATCAAGGATATTGCCTTCATTGAGGTCGCGAATGGCATCGGCGAAGTCTATGGTGTAGGTCGTATTGGGCTTCAGGGTGTCGCGCAATTCGACGGTGACGCGTCGTCCGCCGGCGCGTACCACGGGCGCAGTTTTCTGTACGGGCGAGACT
>CAVEDT010000045.1:0-8777 GCA_963614475.1 Roseburia faecis | reverse complement strand
TATCATGACCGGGTAAGGGCTCTATGCCTTTATTTGGAGGTTAAATGAAAGAGCCCTGTAAAAAAGTAAGAGGCCCATCGTTTGATGGACCTCTTGATGATTGGTGGCGGAGGCAGGACTCGAACCTACGACCTTCGGGTTATGAGCCCGATGAGCTACCACTGCTCTACTCCGCGATGTTTCAGTGGTGCAAAGGTAGGCACTTCTTACGAGATAGCCAAATATTTTAACATTATTTATCCCAAACGGGCTACAACAATCACCGCTTTCGAGTTGTACATCACACCCTACCATTCTTATTATCAATACATAGACAAACATTTGTCGCGACAAGCGGCAACGGATGCGTTCATCCGTATTATCGTCCGTTCGAGCGATGCAATATTACTTTTAGCGTTTTTTGGCTTAGCGATTAGACCGATAAGTATTAACTTTGCCGTATGAAAAAGACCGGTCAAGGCGCAACGACAAACAATGCACCGCAAAATAAAGCCAAATCGAAAGGCAAGACAGCCAAAGGCTCACGCCGACACAAAGTCTTGCTATATACAGCCGCAACCATAGCAGCGCTCATCGTCATCGCCGGCGTATGGGCATGGACCACCATAGCACGCACTTACGACGGCGCACAGCCCGTGCGTATATACATTCCGCAAGGCGCCGACTCGAAAGCCGTCTCCAAAATTCTTACCGACAGCCTCGGCGACTACGGCGCCACCGTAGCCCGAATATGGCAGTGGCGCGACGGAAGACCGGAGGTCGCCACCGGATCGTACGTTATCTCCAAAGGTGACCGTGTTTGGTCAGTAGTCAATAGACTGCGCTTCGGAGCCCAGACACCCATACGACTAACGTTCAACAACATACGCACACTCGGCGACCTGGCTGCGCGCATCAGCGCCAAGATGATTTGGGACTCCGTAGCTTTTATCAACGGCTGCGCCGAAGTCCTCCCGGCTATGGGCTACGACACGCCCGAGCAGTACCTCGCCGCCTTTGTCCCGGATACCTACGAGGCTTTTTGGACCGACAGCCCGGCCAAGGTCATCAAGCGTCTAACCTCAGTGCGCGATGCCTTCTGGACCGCGGAACGACGTCAGCAGGCCAAGTCCTTAGGTCTTACGCCCGTGCAGGCGACCACTCTGGCATCCATAGTCGAAGAAGAAACCGCCAAGAACGATGAACGCCCCAAGGTGGCGCGTCTGTATCTCAACCGCTTGGCAATAGACATGCCGCTACAAGCCGATCCCACCGTCAAATTCGCTATAGGCGACCCCACCCTGCGACGCATCACCGTGCCCATGCTCCGCACGCCATCTCCCTACAACACCTATCTTAATAAGGGACTCCCGCCGGGTCCGATACGTATGCCCGAGCGAGCCACTATCGATGCCGTCTTGCACGCGCCCGAACACAATTATATATATATGTGTGCGCGCGAGGACTTCAGCGGATACCACAACTTCACCGACGACTACGCCGTACATCAGGCCAACGGCGCTCGCTACCGCGCCGCTCTCGATGCCCGCGGCATCAAGTAATTTCGCTCACCTATTCACAAGATTACAGCGTATTTTTGCGACCGCTGACAACGGTCACAAAAGCCATACTTACTTTCAAAAAAACGGAAAACAAATCATTATGAAACAAGAATTTTGCCAGAGTTGCGGAATGCCGCTCACCCAAGACAACGTTGGAACGGAATCCAACGGAGACCGCAGCGAAGAATATTGCTGCTATTGCTACAAGAACGGAGCGTTTCTCAACGACTTCAACATGAGCCAAATGATTGAATTTTGCGCTAAATTCACCGACCAGATAAACCAACAGGCAGGATGGAATCTGACGCCACAGCAAGCCAAGGCTCAAATGCGGCAGTATTTCCCGATGCTCAAACGCTGGAAACAAAAAGACACAAGGACTATGATCGAGAAAGCGGCCCACCTCCTCTCTCAATGCAACGAAGTCACACTGGCATCGGTGAACGCAGAAGGTTATCCCAGACCCGTACCTATGGGAAAAATCGCTGCGATAGGGTGCAACGATGTTTGGGTCGCAACAGCCGTCGATTCCGAGAAAGTGGCCGATTTCAGTGCGAACAATAAAGCCGGGCTTTCATACTCGTTTTACGGCGACAGTGTAGCACTGCGCGGCACTGTCGAAATAATCAGCGATGATGAGACACGCCGGTCAATGTGGCAGGAGTGTTTAATCGACCATTTCCCGGGAGGGCCTACCGACCCAAAATACGTGCTATTGCATTTCGTAGGTACGGAAGCTACAATATGGATTGACGGCGCATTTTCGCACGAGCCTGTCGGACATAAATGATGAGATACGAACTCCGGACAAGCCTTAAACGACGCTGATTATTTCGTTCAAATCCCTAAGTCACGGCCTAAATCAAGGCTCAAATCGCCATCCATGCGGAAAAAATCCCTCGACAAGAGCACCGCATCTCGTCAAAAGTATGTAAATTTGTAAATTGTAACCAAACGACAGAACAAGACACACGTCATGAACATATACAAATATGCACAAAGTCTGCGTCGCATGGCGGCCGTAGCCGTCATTGCCACCCTCGCGTTCTCGGCGTCTTACGCCGCAGACGATCCGCAACTTCTTGTCGAGATGCCCGTGCCGCCTGAAAAAATCACCCGTATGGACCAGCGCGCCAACTACATTCTGGACAACTTCTGGAAGAGCTGCAATTTCAAAAGCATATTCTCATCCAAGGATCGACTGGACTATACGATGGGACAATTCTTTGCGCTAACTCCTCTGGCAACCGCCGACACGGTTCACATTGCCATCAATCGTCTGCTCGCCGGCGTGGAGCGTACGGCTCCCAAGCAGTTGCCCGAGCTGGCACGCATAGCCGAGCGCTGGACCTACGCCGACAGCGCCGAATACCAAAGCGATGAGCTCTACCTGCCTTTCGTAAAGGCCGTAGTCGACTGCAAGAAAGTTAAAGGCGCCGAACGCGCACGCTTCGAAGCTCAATATAAGGTACTGACATCCAGCAGCGTCGGATGCACCGTGCCCGACTTCAAGTTTACACGCCCGGACGGAACCACCGGCCGATTCAGCGAAGTGGATGCGCCGTACATCCTACTGATGTTCTTCGACCCGGACTGCGCCGACTGCTTACTGGCCAAGGCTCGTTTCAGCGCCGATTACGCCATCAGTTGGTTGTGCCAAAAGAACATACTCAAAATCGCGGCAATATATCCCGGCGAGGACTGCGACCAATGGCGCGCCGAAGCCATCGGTATGCCCGACACATGGGTCAAAGGCAGTTTTGCCGATGCAGACACCTATTTCGCCATGCCCACCATGCCTATGCTTTACTACATAGACAAGCAGCACGTGGTGCAAGTCAAGGATATTAAGCCCGATAATGTACTCAAAGCCTTCCAAGCTTTGGTACGCAGCATCGTCAACAGCGCGCAGGCCGCAGACAGCGACAAGTCAGCCGACAACGCCGGCGACGGACAACCTAAATCCGAATAAGCCACGTACACAAGACCCGGCATATAAGAAAAAAAGATGAAGATAGCCGTACTTATTTCCGGAGGCGTCGATAGCGCCGTAGCCGTCTACCGCCTGCTCGAACAAGGGCACGACCTGCACTTGTTCTACATACGCATAGGGTTGGACAACGGCGAGGGTGATTGCTCGGCCGACGAGGATATCGAAATGTGCACACTGATAGCACGTCGCTTCGGACTGCCCTTCGAAGTGGTATCGCTGCATCAAGAGTATTGGGACAACGTCATGGAATATGCCCTGCGCACGGTGCGCCAAGGGCTGACACCAAATCCCGATATGATGTGCAACAAGATGATCAAGTTCGGGTACTTTGAACAGCGCTGGGGTCACCTCTACGATATGACCGCCACCGGCCATTACGCCACCGTCATCACCGATGCCGACGGACACAAATGGCTGGGTACAGCCATCGATCCGGTCAAGGATCAGACAGACTTCCTGGCACGCATAAGTTACGAACAACTGGACCACCTGATGTTCCCCATAGGCGACCTGCCCAAGGAGGAAGTACGACGTATAGCCGCCGAAGTACGCATGCCCAACGCCATGCGCAAGGACTCGCAGGGTATATGCTTCCTTGGCAAAATCAATTACAACGACTTCATACGCCGCCACCTCGGCGAACGCCCCGGCCCGATTATCGAAATCGAAACCGGACGCAAACTGGGCGAGCATCGCGGATTTTGGTTCCACACCATAGGACAGCGCAAGGGCCTGGGGCTCAGCGGAGGCCCATGGTACGTGGTGCGCAAAAACGCTCACGACAACGTCGTGTACGTCTCCGGAGGATACGACACCGACAAGCAATATGGCGACACGCTGCTACTTACCGAGATGCACTACATCTCCGGATGTCCGTGGACGCCCGAAGAATTGGCAAAAGGCGTTGACATAACCTTCAAGAACAGACATACGCCCGAATTTACGGACGCGGTAATGACTTTGGCCGCCAACGGCGACTACGTGGTACGCGCCGCCCATCCCATCCAGGGCATAGCCCCCGGGCAATTCTGCGTAATCTACGACAAGGAACGACGCCGCTGCTTCGGCTCGGGCATCATCACCGGCGGAAGCGTCATCACCGACAATTCCGACACAAAATAATACGACCATGGACGACCGCATAAAACTCGTAATCATGGGCATAAGCTACAACCCCGTGCGTAGCGGAGCCTTTGCACTACTCCTGGCCGACGAAGAGGGCGAACGACGCATACCCATACTCATAGGGGCAAGCGAGGCCCAGGCCATAGGCATCAAGATGCAAGGCGTAATTCCACCGCGCCCCATGACCCACGACCTATTCTGCTCGCTCGGCCAAGCATTCGGCATACAACTCGAAGAGGTTTTCATCTACCGCTTCGAAGACGGCATATTCTCCTCGGAGATGACCTTCCGCGACCGCGAAGGCAAGGAAGCCGTATTGGACGCTCGCACCTCCGATGCAGTGGCCATAGCCGTGCGTGTCGGGGCGCCCATATACACCACGCCCGAAATCATGGAACGCGCCGGACTGTCTTTGGAGGAATGTATCACCGAAGACCTCAATAAAGACCCGGAGGACCGAACACGCCGAGACTCGAAAGAAGAGCCGCAGGACCCGGACGAAATGTCCGACGAACAGCTTGAAGCTCTGCTCGAACAGTTGACACGCGACGAAGAGTACGAGGAGGCGGCTCGCATCAATTCGATACTTCGCCAACGGCGTAAAGATAAATAGCAAACAAAACCTAAAAACCACACAATAAACCAATTTAACCAAAATCACACACGCTTCAATGAAAAGCTCCACTCTAAAAGCCAAACTTGCGACTCTGAGCTTCTTTGAGTTCGCAATATGGGGAACATACCTCGTATCTATGGGCATGTTCCTGTATCACGTAGGCTTAGGCCAGGAAATATTCCTCTTCTATATGGTCCAGGGACTCGTGTCCCTATTTATGCCCGCCGTGATGGGCATCGTTGCCGACCGCTGGCTGCCGGCACAAAAAACTCTTTCCCTATGCCACTTCATAGCCGCGATATTCATGTTCGCCGCCGGATACTACGCCATGTCGGTGCTGCCTGACGGATGGATCGACATGACCCACGAGCAACTGGCCGGGACTGTGGACTTCGGCACTATATTCACCCTATACACCATCTCGGTAGCATTCTATATGCCCACCATCGGTCTGAACAACTCGGTGGCTTTCAATGCTCTCGAACGCGCCGGGATGGACACGGTCAAAGACTTCCCGCCCATACGAGTATTCGGAACTGTGGGCTTCATCGTAGCCGAATTGCTGGTGAATTTTGTCGCTATTGACGGCGTCACCCTGCAAAAAAGCTACACCCAGTTCTTTGCCACCGGCGCCTTCGGCATCATCATGGCCCTGTACTCGCTGACAATGCCCAAATGTCCTGTCAATAAGAGCGCCAACGGCGGCATCGCCGATGCCCTCGGACTGCGTGCCTTCGCGCTGTTCAAGACACGCCGCATGGCCATATTCTTCATATTCTCGATGCTGCTGGGCGTGTCGCTGCAAATCACCAACAGCTATGGCACCACCTTTATCGAAAGCTTCAGCAAGGTAGGCGAATACAGCCAGGGACTGCTCGACGGATGGTTTGCACACAACCCGACATTCCTGATTTCGATTTCGCAATGCTCCGAGGCTCTGTGCATCCTGATGATTGCCTTCTGCCTTAAGCGCTTCGGCATCAAAGGCGTGATGATGATAGCAATGTTTGCCTGGGTACTGCGCTTCGGCTTCTTCGGCATCGGCGACACCAACTTCCCCGGCGTTGTCTTCCTGATACTGTCTTGCATCGTCTACGGTGTAGCCTTCGACTTCTTCAACGTCTCCGGCGGCATCTACGTCGACCAGCAGACCGACCCCAAATTGCGCTCGTCCGCCCAAGGTCTGTTTATGATTATGACCAACGGTATCGGTGCTTCCTTAGGCACATTTATCGCCGGCGAATTTGTAGTCAATAAATATGTTATGACCCAGGAAGTAGGCACGCAAGCTATGATTGACGGATGGCACCACTCGTGGTTCATCTTTGCAGCATACGCACTTGTGGTCTTCGTCTTGTTCTACTTCTGCTTCAAAGCCCCTAAAAAGGCAGAAGAAAAAGCAGTCAACAACATCTAACAGCCCCTAAGACGCGGTGTTCGGACATCCGGACATCGCGCCCAACGGCCTATGACAATACCGCAATGATACAATTCTACGCGCCCGACATCCGACAAACGCTCACACTGCCGCCCGAGGACAGTGCCCACGCCATACGCGTATTGCGTATGCGCACGGGTGATACCTTGTACGTGGTGGACGGCTGCGGCACTCGCTACACGTGCACCCTCGTAGGCGGTGATGCACGACGCGCCGCCGTGGCCATCGAGGACGCAGTCACCATCGAGCGCGTATGGCCTGCGGACGTCACCGTGGCCGTAGCCCCGGCCAAGCATATCGACCGCACCGAATGGCTGGTCGAGAAACTGGTGGAAATCGGGGTGGACAATATCGTTCCGGTGCTGTGTACCAGGTCGGAACGCCGAGAAATCAAGGTCGAGCGCCTGCGCAAAATCGCAGTTTCGGCCATGAAACAGTCGCTCAAAGCCATCATGCCGAACATCGCGGAGATGACTCCGCTTCCTCAGTTGTTGCAGCAAACCACGGCACAACAACGCTTTATCGGATATTGCGATGCCAATACCGAGCGAACTTTGCTCTCCAAGGCCCTGCAACCGGGGCTAAGCACACTGCTGCTCATAGGCCCCGAGGGCGATTTCACCCCCGACGAAGTCAGCCGCTGCCTTGATGCCGGATGCCGAGCCGTCACGATGGGCGACAACCGCCTGCGCACCGAAACAGCCGCACTCGTCGCCTGCGATACATTCCATATCATCAACCAAATCCACTCATGAACGCCAACGAATTACTGCAATACCTGACCCCGGCGGCAGCCTCCGGCTCGACATTTTTCCTATTGGCCGGTCCATGCGTCATCGAGGGCGAAAAAATGGCACTCGATATCGCCGAAAACATACTGCGCACCACGTCCGAGTTGGGCATACCCTACGTATTCAAGGGCAGTTACCGCAAGGCCAACCGCAGCCGTCTGGACTCGTTCCAAGGCATAGGCGACGAAAAAGCGCTGCGCATACTCGCCAAAGTTCGCGACACCTTCGGCATACCCGTAGTCACGGACATCCACCTACCCTCCGAGGCTGCTATGGCCGCCGAATACGTAGACATACTGCAAATTCCGGCGTTTCTATGCCGCCAGACCGACCTTCTGGTAGCGGCAGCGCACACCGGCAAGATGGTCAATATCAAGAAAGGCCAGTTCCTGGCGCCCGAGTCAATGCATTTTGCCGTCGAAAAAGTCAGGCAAAGCGGCAACAACGCCGTGGCCGTCACCGACCGCGGTACCATGCTGGGCTACGGCGACCTCGTAGTGGATATGCGCGGCATTCCCGTGATGCAACAGCAATGTGGATGCCCGGTCATTATGGACATTACACACTCGCTGCAACAGCCCAATACGGCAGGCGGAGTCACCGGAGGACGACCCGAACTCATCGAGACCCTCGGCCGCGCGGCCATAGCCGTAGGCGCCGACGGCATATTCATCGAGACACACCCCGAACCGGCTAAGGCACTCTCCGACGGCGCCAATATGCTGCGCCTGGACCTTCTGCCCACGCTGCTGCGACACCTTCTGGCCATACGCCGCACCATCGCCGCATTTTAAGACAACATCACTCCCCGATATATGACCAAGCATTTCCATATACTACTGGCCGCGCTGGCCATAGCCGTCATCCCGGCACGCGCCGAGATCGACAACCCGATGACACGCGCCGTGCTCAACGTCTACGCACAACAACTCAGCGAGGATCCCAAGGATTACGAGACATACCTCAACCGTGCCAACATCTATTACAGCAACAACGAGTATCTGCGAGCGCTCTCGGATGCAGACAACGCCATCAAGTATATCCCCGAGAAGGACACCGATACACGTATGCGCGCCCTCACTCTGCGCGCCAATATCTATCTGCAGACCGACCGCCCCGAGGAAGCCTTACGCGACCTTGACGCCACGGTGGCGCTGGACCCCACTTCGTATGTCAATGTCTACCTGCGTGCCAATACGCGCTACACTCTCGGGCAGTATCCCGCCGCTCGCGAGGACTACAATCGACTGCTACGTCTCAACCCTCGCAGCAC
>CAVEDT010000044.1:0-8909 GCA_963614475.1 Roseburia faecis | reverse complement strand
CTGTCGTACACGCGCTCTTTGGGGACGCTCCACTCGTATTGCTTGAGGGGTCGAACGGCGCGACCGCGTTTGAGATGGCGCACTCTCATGTATTCTTCGAGGGCGAGGTCGATGATGCGGCTAAACTTGGGCTGGTTTTCGTGGTACAGCACGACTTTCTTGGCCTCGGTCTCAAACAAGCCGAGGTAATCCTCGAGAATACTCAGCAGGTACGTGGCTATGCGGTCGGTGCGGCCGCCCTGACGGTACTCGAATTGTCCGCCTTTTTGGTCGATATATACGCGGAAGGCGCGGTCAATTTCGCCGGCGGTGCGTGCAAACTTGGCCTGCTCTCCCATCAGCGTCTGCTCTTCGTTCTGAAAATGGACGTTCTTGGTTATGGTTCTATTGATATTGCGCACATCCAGGCGCAGAACGTTAGACACTATTCGACGGTTTTCGTCTATGACGGCGTTGCCGGTATCGGGCAGCGGTGTCGGCGGCTCATCGCCGTCCATAGCGGCCAGGTCTGCAAGGCTGAAAAGCCCCCCGTTCTGTCGGAGTTTGAAGTACTTGACGGCCTCGGACTCGAGCACGCGGCGGAAGTCGGGGCCGAGGTAATTGTGCTCGGCATTGGGCCGGTCGGCATACACCGAAGGCAGCAGGACGTTCTGCAAGTCGGGACGTCGATGTGCCACGAGCGCATTCTTGAGTATGTAGTCCTGATCGGCGGCGACTATTTGTATCTTGTCTTTGGCGATATCGGTGTATACGTATCCGATGTTGAGCGAATCTTTGGGATAGTGCTTCTGCTCGGGCATACGCAGAATACGTCCCACGGTCTGCACCGTGAAGGTATCACTCTGCAACTTGCGGAATATCAGCAGCACTGCCGCTCGGGGGCAGTCCCAGCCCAGGGCTATGGCTTCCTTGAACAGCAGCACCTGTGCACCGTTGTCGCCGCGTTCCAGTCCTTCGAGGTTGTGTTTCTCGCCGGACAGCCAGACGGCCAAGCGCCCGTTTTCGACGGTTATATCCTGACAGGCAAGGTATTGCGTAACAATCTCGTATACAGCCTTGTCTTCGGTGGTCATGGTCTCGCGGGTGTCGTTGGGCAGCTGTACCAGCAGCAGCGGCTTGATATAATCGATGCCCAAGGCGTGGTAATCGGCGGCCAATTGCTCGCGCTTGGCAAGGGCTACGGCCAGCAGGCGCTCCTCTAAGGAGATGGCTCCAAGCCCGGTGGGGGCCTCGGTATCTATGTCGGGATTGAGGACAATTTCTTTCTTAATCATCTCGGCGGCAATGACATCTCGACGGTGCACTTTGACCATCTCGTCGGGATGCGTAGTCTTGGGCGTGGCGGAGATGCGCAACTCCACCTCGGGGCGGATATTGTCGAGAACCTGCGCGGTCTTGTCGGCGGTCTTGGACCAGAAGAGGTGCTCTTCGTCAATGACGGCGACGATGGGCAGCCCTTGGTCGCGGGTACGACGCACGATTTCGTAGAGGCTGACGCCGCTCTCGCTGTCGCGCACAACTCGGTTATTTTCTCTGACAACGCTCTCCCAGTTGATGAAGAGGATTTCGCCGGGCTGTATGCCTTCTTCTTGGTCGAGTTCGTCGAACATCACGGGGGTCAGCTTGCGCGTCTCGTCAAAGGCTCCTTTGAGGCTACGGTAGCTCTGTAAATGCAACTTACGCGGCGCAAACCAGATGAAGGCACATTCCGCGTAACGGCTGTCGCCACGGTTTTTCAACTCATCGACGATACCGGCCAATGTGGCACATGCCATCACGGTCTTGCCGGCACCGGTGGGCGCCTCGAATACAATCTTGCGGCGCTCGCCACCTATATTGAGCAGGTGTATGGTCTTGTCTATCAGCTCAGATATGGCTTTCTGTTGGTATTGTATGTCTTTCATGCCTCGTCTTGTGTTTCAAAAAGTCCGCCAAGTTCATTGCCCGTGTCCGCGTCACCGGCGACGGTGTCCTCGCGACGGTCGCGGCGCTTGGGCAGAATGCGTTTGTAGGTGTTGTAGATGGCCGCCGGAAGCGCCACGGGCTCAACCTTTTCGGCCACCGGCTCGAACAGCTCGCTGGCCGGGTCTTCGCAGGGCGAGAACACATAGACGCGTATGGGCGTCGTTGTCTCTTCCTTGGCTATCAGCCCGACTATATCTTCGATATACTCTTCGCGGTAGATGATGAGCATCTTGCGCTCGCCCTCGACAAAGTAGCGGAAAACTCGCGGCACGACGCGCATCCCGCCCAATTCCGTCTGCTCGGCGTACAAGTCCTCCTTGATGCACAGCATATCGGTGGACATCTCGACAAGGCGCTGCATATTGCGCGGCGTACGGTTGCGGCTGATGAATTCGGTGCGGTAGTACCGCAAATTGTTGTCATGCAGCCCCTCGACTTGCTCGCCGTTAGGCTTGGTGTACCCCTGAATTACACGCTTATTGCGCTCGTAGGTCACATTCTCGCAAATCCCGTTTTCGTTATTGGTACACAATATGCACTGCCTATGCCCGCCGTCCTCGGCATTCAACTGCATCACCGCATGCAACGTCGTCCCCGACCCCGCAAAGAAGTCAAGGATAGTGGCCGAGTTGTTAGGGTAAAGACTAAATATAGTAGTCATCAAGCCTAAAGGTTTAGGATAATCGAATGCCACATCATTGCCCAAAATCTCTTTTAACAACTTAGTCCCTAACTCTGTATTAACATGAGGATAATCCCATATTGTCGGTGCAAGTTGACGCAATTTGGTTTCCGGGTATTTCCGCTCAAATACATTATAACCAGATCGGGTCTTACGAACATACAACGATGATTTGTCTTTTTCGACTTTTGATTTACTCCATCGCCACCTTCCATCTTCGCCCGTGCTTAGTTTAGGTAATATGCATATATCCGTAGCGGATGTTTGCTCCAATGATATTTCTTCTGTCTGCTCATTATAATAAATTGGAAACCATAAATTGGGGGAATCAATTCTTTTTGAGTCAGCGCCACGCTTTCTTAATTCCCACTCCTCATAGCATTTCCCTTGCTTATCTAACTTGTTGAAGCGTTTTTTTACCAATTCTTCATTTATTAAAAGTCCTTGAAGAACCGACTCATTTGATCTTCGGTAAACAACCAAGCCATCATCTACCTGCGCAAAATATAAGCTGGACTGTCTTCCTCTTGGATTGCCCTTAACCGATACGTTCCCGACATAATTTGACTCCTTAAAGACTTCATTGCACAGCAGCAATAAATTCGGCATTTCATGAAAATCAATCGAAATAAAAATAAAGCCTGATGGCTTCAACAATTTACGAGCAATTTCCAATCGACGTTTCATAAAGGCAATCCACTTAGAGTGCTTAAACGAATCCTCACTATCCACAATATCATCGTTGTAGACAAAATCCTTGTTTCCGGTATTGTATGGAGGGTCGATGTAGATTACATCGATTTTGCCGGCGTGGGTGTAGGCGAGGGCTGACAGAGAGACAAGATTGTCGCCCTCAATAATTAAGTGATTGGGTATTAGTGATTTACATCCCCCCCCCGAATTTCTCGGTCTTCGGCCGCAATTAACGCCTTATCCTTGACCTCGCGCAGGACGGGGAGTTGCTCGCGCAGGGTCTCCTCGATGTCTTCGGGCTTGTCTTCCCACACCAGTCCGTAGGACTTGCCGGTGCGCAGCAGTCCCAGCAGGGCGGCGCGCTCGTCATCGGTGATGCCGGCGAGTGTCTGAATCTTGCGGATAAGTTCGGCCTTTAACTCTTCTTTCATTGGGTTTTATTTGGTAAGTACTTATGTTCTATCTTTTTAGAGAGTTGAGCTCACGGCGCCAATCCATGCGCCGTGCCATTCTCCGTCAAAGTTACGAATTTTTATCGGATTACAGCACTATAGGAGAGTGTGTCATAATGCTAAATTATTGTAAGTCTATTTTTCGACTAATCATAGTTTTTGCCGGTGTCCCATATTTCCTCAAACAGGGGAAATCCAAAATGGCGTACAAATCGTTCTTAACCATCGGCAGGGACTTACCACCCGCCAAGGTGGTAAGTCACCACCCTTACGAGGACAACAGCTATCAAGCTCAATGATATGACATTAGACAAAAAAATACAGATTTATGTATCAAAAATCCGGTTTGTCAAATGCAGGACAAGGTGTCCCTCCTTAAAAAAATTTTTTCCTATGAAACCTACTGCATATTTAAATATTTGCAGTATCTTTGCAAGGTAAAAAAATTCCGGACATGAATATTATAGACAAGCTCAAAGAAAAAGGCTTCGTTTCAACAAAAGGATTGAGCGACTGGCAAGAGCAACAGTTGCAGGACGCCGTTCGTAAAGGTGAAGCGACAAGACTCAAAAACGGCATATACGCAGACATTGATGCCTTGGCAAACACCATGGTAGACATACGGATGATAGTCCCCTGTGGTATACTGTGCCTCTGGTCGGCATGGTCTGTTTATCGCTTGACGACACAGATACCCAATGCCTACTATATAGCCATTGGACGGGCGCGGAAGATAGTTCTACCTGATTATCCGGAATTTCAATTGGTTTATCAATCCGACAATCTGCTCTCTATCGGGGCAACCAAAAAGAATGTACACGGATATGATATTCCTATCTTTGATATAGAACGTTCTGTATGCGATGCAATCAAATACAGGTACAAAGTCGGCATTGATGTAATGGCGGAAATCCTTCAGAATTACCTAAGACGTCCGGACAAAAATATCTCACGACTGATGGATTATGCCTCAAAATTAAGAATACATAAAACGCTGAATCAATATCTTGAAGTATGGCAATAAAAGAAAAGCACAATTTCGGTCGTTCGGTAAAAGCAAAATTATTGAATATTTCACGGAACGAGAAACTTGGATATCAAATGTTGGTGACAAGATACCTCCAGGAGCGCTTGCTATACCGTTTGTCGATAAGCCCGTACCACGACCATTTCCTGCTAAAAGTCGGAGCTTTGCTGTATGCGCACAAACGCTTTATGGCAAGGCCCACATTAGATATAGATTTTATGGGGCATCGTATTGACAACAACAAAGAGAATGTAAAAAAGGTGTTTGCCGAAATTTGTGCGACTCCATACCAACAAGATGGGGTGACATTTCATACAGAAACCCTGAGAACCTATGATATTGCCGGCGACCGGGAATATCCAGGTGTAAGGCTCACGCTGAGTGCCTCTATTGATACCATTCGCCAAGACATATCAATGGATATCGGATTTGGAGACGTAGTAATTCCATGCCCTTCCGAACTGGATTATCCTAATTTAATTGACGGATTTCCGACCACTAACATTTTGGCATATTCATTAGAAACCGTCATCGCCGAAAAGTTTCAAACAGTGATTGTAAGAGCGGAAGCCAATAGTAGGATGAAGGATTTCTACGACCTATACACCATTTTACAAGAAGGAAAATACGACAGTGCGGTATTAAGTGAGGCCATAAACGCTACATTTGAAAATCGTCAAACTGCCTATATGGATAATCACGCCGTATTCAGTCTTGATTTTGCCAACAATACGGACTTAAACATACGATGGGACTCGTTTGTCAATAAGCTCAAAATCCAACAAAAGCTGACATTTCCTGAAGTTGTATATTTCCTACAAGCCAAGCTCGAACCTTATTGGAAGATGCTAAAAAAGAATAAGTGAGCGATGGTTGAGCCATAGGAAAATTATCCCTACGTGCAACCGGTATGCTTCGGATGTTTACGCACAAAAAAACAGGCGAGGGCACCGCGGCGGATGCCGCGATGCCCTCGCTTATGGGTGGGATGACGGGCTCGGGGCCGCGTCACGTGGGGGTCTTACTTGGTGAGGGTGATGTGGTAAGGTACGTTGGTCAGATCGAGGGTGACATCGTATGTGCCGGCGGCAACGACGATGTTGTCTCCGTCTACGGTCAGTGCCTTGAGGTCGCCGCCGAGGTTGATAGCCCAGTCGTCGTTGCAACGGATCTTCCAGCCCTGGCCGTCTGCGACGGTGAGCTTGCCTTTCCAAACCATGGTTTCGCCTTGGCGAGTGAGGTTCTGCTGGCCGCCCCAGCCGTTGAAGTCACCGATAAGACCTACGGTCTCGATAGCGGAGAGCTTGTAGGTGAGAGCGGAAATGTCTGCCGACAGGAAGTATATGCCCTTGGCGGCGGTGAGGTTGGCTGCGTCGCCGGCGGTGCTCAGGGTGCCGGGTTCGGCACCTACACCATAGTTGGTGCCACTCCAGTTGGGCTCGGCGCTGAGCTTGAATTCGCCGTCGAGCGCCAGGAAGGCGCTGTACTTGGGCTCACCGACCTTGGCGAATGCCCATGCCGAAGCGGGCTGCGACCATCCGTTATGGTTGCCGGGGGTGTAGAGCAGGTCAAAGACTTTGACAAACTCGTAGCTCTGATTTTCCATATCGAGTGTCAGGCGATATACGCCGGGGGTCTTGACGCAACCTGCGCCGCAGTCTTCGGTGGCTGTACGGGGTTTGAGGTTGCCTTCGAGGGCGCCGTCGCCGTTTTCGGCTACGCCGAAGGAGGCGTTGTCGGCGTCTACCCAGTTGCCGGTGGCGATAGTGCTCTGGGGCACGACTTTCCACCACCATCCGCCGTCGGCGTCAGCCGCGGAGATGACTACTTGGAGTGTGAAGATGGGGTCGTCGTATACATCGGCATCGGAGTGCTCGAAGGGTATTGCATTGGCTACGCTCCATCCGTTGATGGTGCCAAGCAGGCCATAGGAGGGTTCGATAACGATACCGAGGTCGACGGGTGTTACGACGGTCTTGGCGTTGATGACGAAGGTCTTGTCGTCGCCGAAGCGTACCATCGAGGTGCCTTTGACGGCGTATGCGGCTACGCGTACAAAGACTTCTTTGGCCTTTGCCGATTTGCCCATAACGTTTACGTAGGTGTCTTCAAATACTTGGGGTGCCACTTCGAGGGTGGTGGCGTTGAGGGTTACGTCGAAGTCGGCGCTACGCTCAAAGGCTTCGTCGCGGCCCATAGTGCCGACAAATTTGAGTTCGTAGCCGGCGGGCAGGTTATTGACGGCAGCGACAGAACCCAGTACGATGGGTGTCTCGGACTGCAGAGCGGCGGTCACGTCGATGGCCGAGGCCACGGCGCCTTCCACCTGCAGGTCGTTGGCGTTCATGACGGGCAGCTGCGGATTCACCGTGGGTTCGGCATTGGTGCTCTCGTCGCACGAGGTGGCGGCCAGTGCCAGCGCTGCCATAAGTATTACGCTTAATTTTTTCATTGTTCTAATGATGTGTTAAGTGTGTGGTTACTTGTTTCGTAGCATTCGCGCTCCGCCGGGACGGGTGCGCCCCGGCGGGGTGCGCGTGTGCTTCGTGACAGGTGGTTATTCCACAGCTTTGATGATCAGTTTAAGAGTTTTCATATTGACGGTGATGTCCATCTTGCCGCCTTGCCAGTCGGGGAAGTTGAACGCACCTTTGCCTTTGACGAGGGTGTAGTTGAACTCACCTCCGGTGAAGGCTACGTCAACGGGGCTGTCGTCAGCTTGGCTGCCCCACGAATCGGCATCCCAGCCGGTGAGAGCTGTATAGAAGCGGAACATGGCGCTGCCGGCAGGTATCTCGAATACTCCGTGATAGATTTCCGAGCCGATGGCATCTTCGGCTTCGTAGAGTGCCCAATCTTTGTAGTGATCGGCTTGCGAAGCGTCGGGGCCTTTCCAGCCTTCGGGAGCACCTACGAGGTAGATCTTGCCGGGCGACTGGATAGCGCAATATCCCTTGACCTGCTGCAGGCAGATGGTGTTGGAGATGATTTCGGAAGCGGGATACTGAGGAACGGTACCTACCACGCGGATATATACGGGGCGGGCGGGTTCGTCGGTGTAGCTGTCTTCGTCGTTGATGCCGCGAAGTTTGCAGATACCCATAGCGAGTTCTTCGGCCGATACGGCGGCGTTGCAGGTGTTGTAGGCCGTGGGAAGGGTGTAGTAGTTGGCTGCTATGCCTTCTTCCTCGTTGGCTTCTACGAATTGTTCTTCGAGGCTAACCTGAATTTGATAGTCGGCCACGGCGGCAAAGCCCCAGTCGGGTTGCGACCAGTCCAGGTCGACAGTGCCTTCGGGAGTCAGCTGATAGTACTGCGAAGCCAGAGCGGGTGTATTGAGCTTGAAGTCCGTGGCCTCCTGGATGCGAGGCTCGGTGTTCTGCTTACAGCTGCCCAGGGTGAGCACAGCCACCAGCGTTGCCATAAGAATTGATATCTTTTTCATTATCGTATTCTGTGTTTTAGCTGTTTAATATTGTTTGTACGGCTATATGCGTCTGATGGCTGACATTACTTGCCGTAACCGGGATTTTGCTCGTATTTCTGGAACGAGATGACCTTGCCGGGGATAGGATAGAGGTTGAAGTGTGCATCGACGTCGCGGCCGTCATGCACGCCACCCTTCCAGTTCCATACATATCCGCCGCCGGCGTATTTGCCAAAGCGAACGAGGTCGGTACGACGGATGTTTTCGCCGTAGAGTTCGCGCGAACGCTCGGCCAGGATGTTGTCGGCTGTGAGCGAAGCTACGCCCCAAGCCTCGACGCCTGCGCGTTCGCGGACGTAGTTGATGTACTTGAGGGCATCAGCCTGATTGCCTACATTGCCTACGACATTGGCTTCGACAGCGTCGAGGTAGATTTCGGCCAGACGGATAACGGTCCAGTCGGCATCGGCAAAGGCGCGTTCGCTACCGTTGGGTGAGTTCTCGGCGTCGATGTTGCCGAATTCGTCATAAGCGTAGTTGGTGTATTTCAGGGGAGCATAGCCCTTGGCGAAGCCGCCGTTGCCCATGATGGTGCTGTTGTCAATCTTGAAGCCGTCCTTGCTGGTTTTCCAGAGTTCGGCACGGGCGTCGTTGGTGTAACCG
>CAVEDT010000043.1:0-8930 GCA_963614475.1 Roseburia faecis | reverse complement strand
GTACAACGTCTCCCGTAAAGGCAACGACATCGGTCTGCTTGCCATCCCCTACATCAATCAGGTATGGGATACCCCCGGATCGTATAGCGGCAATTACAGCGTCGGCTATGTATGCTGCGCTCCCTCGTCCTGCTGTATGAACCTTGGTTGGCGCGGTAAGCTGTCAAAAGTCGGTGTAACATCGCGCGCCTCCGGCGTAGGCACTGTATACTACTCTTGGCAAGTACTGCGCGACTACACCTCCTCCACAGGCTACAAATTCACCCAACGTGCAACCTACAACGGCTCGGTAGGTGGTGGCTACGGTTATATGTGGGGCTTGGGCTCGCCCGCCACAATGATGGCCAGCTTCTATCAAAACAACGGAATGAGTTCCTCTTTCTCGTCCTCGTGGAGCGTATTCTGTACTCAGGCCAACAACAACGACCCGTACACCATCTGCTTGCAGAACGGTACCGGTGGCCACGTGGTCCTCGGTTTCCGTACCAACCAAGCGGCCGCCTCCAACGGCTCCAGCGCTTGGGCCAAGACAGGTTCGTTTATCTGCCACGACCCCTACGGCGACTACAACGGCGCCAACTACCCCAACTGGGACGGTCGTTACTCGACCTATGACTGGCCCGGATACAACAACGGCTACAAAAACATCGGTACATTCTACTGGGGATGTGTTGCCACCGGCTCCAAGCCCTCGACCAGCAACCCCACGCTCACCGTCAGCCCCACTTCCGTAAACTTCACTTGCGAAGCCGGTCAAAATCCGAGCGCTACCATTAAGGTAACCGGCAAGGACCTCAGCGGCAACATCACCGTGGCCTCGTACACCCCCGGCCGTTTCGCCACCAGCGTGACTTCACTTCCCGCATCGGGCGGTACATTCACCATCACCTTCAAGATCTCCGACAAAGTCGGTACATACTGCGAAGGCGGTACGGCTGTCAACTCCAAATTCTACGTACGCGTCAAGTGCGGCAGCCTCGAAAAGGTCATCAATATCACCGCTACCGTTACTCCTCCGCCGCTGGGCAAGCTCTCCGAAAAATGGAACATCTCCGAGAAAAAAGGTAATAAGGAATCCAAAGGCTATGACGCCTCCAACATCCGCAACTTTGTATACAACGACGGTAAACTATACTGCGTATACAACCACAGCGACATCCTCGTGCTCAACGCCCAAACCGGCGAAAAGCTCGGCTTCCTGCCCAAGAACGACATCGTCAAGGGCGGCACACTGACCCTCTGCGACGTCAAGTGCAACAACGGTAAAGTACTCGCCTGCAACCTCGCAAAACAAGGCGAAGAATTCCGCGTATACGCATGGGACAATGACAACAGCTATCCCACACTGGCACTGTCCACCACTGATATCCAGGGCGCCGCTCGTCTGGGCGACTGCATGGAATTCTCTGCGAACTCCAATTATCCGTCCGACTACTGGTTGGGCTTCTGCAACGACAACGGCACCGACACTCGCATCGTCGAGTATCACATGAATGGCACCAAAATCGCCGAAGCCAAGAGCACCAAGGTCCTCAAAGACGGCAAACAATGGAAAACCGGAGCCACCTCACGTGCATACCCCAAAGGCAACGGATGGTGGGTAGATGGTTCGCAAAGCCAGCCTGCATGGACCAATAATCCCGGCGGCGGCACCTGCACCGTACAATGCATCAACACCTGCGCCGGCAAGACCTTCGGCGCCAGCCACCACGAATTCAATTGGAAAGGCGGCAAGTATGCAGCCAACCTCATCTTCGAAGGTACGGTGAACTACACCGGAGCCAAGATGCGCATCGTCAAGGACAACGCCGGCGACTACTCCAACACCACCGAAAACGGTAAGTATCCCTCCGACGGCCTCGGTGACGCCACCCAGAACAAAAACTGCACCGGCGATTGCATGATCAACACCGACGGCAACAACTACCTGGAAGCATGGGTACTCTCCACCATGCACGGTTTGGCATACTACACCTACGGCAACCCGCCGGCCAAGAACCCCTCGGCCATCACCGGCCCGGGCGACCCCGACCCCTCAATCAGCGCCAACCCCGGCTCTCTGTCCTTCACCTCCAAGAAGAACGTAGCCGTGGCCAAAGACCTCAAGATTGAAGGCGCCAACCTCAAAGGCAACATCACCGCTACACTCAGCGGCGCCAATGCCAATATGTTCAAGCTTTCGAACACAAGCCTCTCCGCCTCCGGCACAATCAAGGTGACTTACACCCCCACCGCCGAAGGATCGCACAAGGCCACCCTCACCCTGTCAAGCCAGGGCGCAACCAACGTCACCGTAGCCCTCAACGGCACATGCGAAGCCACCATCACCCTGCTGGAAGACATTGCTGCAAACCAGAGCAAGCTCTCCGAGGAATGGATATACTCCACCAACAAGAACAACACCCCCAGCTGGACCAGCTTCGTCACCACCGAATCGGCAAACCGAGACATCGCACTGATCAACAACAACCTCTATGTCCTCAACGGCAAAAACTGGGGCGACGTTGCAGTGAATATCATCAACGCCAAAGACGGCAAGCACAAAGGCACACTCTCCGTAGCCGACCTCGGCAGCGCCCTCGGCAAGCTCGGCGGTCTCGCCGTAGCCGACGGCAAACTTATTGCCTCGAACATCGTAACAGCCGCTCAGAACCTCCGCGTATACATCTGGGATAACGATGCAGCCAAGCCTCGCGTACTCGTCCAGAAAGACGCCGCAGGCATCATCACCGGTGGCTCCGTAGCTTTCAGCGGAACGCTCAACAACGGCCGCGTATGGCTCACCAAGGACGGCTCCAACGAAGTCGTGTACTTCGAAATCAAGAACGGTAGCTGCGACAACAATATGCACACCATCGCGCTGAAAGACGCCTCCGGTAAAGCATACACCTACGGCAGTGAAGGCCGCGGCGCATCCAAGATCTATCCCAATACCGACGGCACATTCTGGATGGCACAGAAAGACAACCAGATTGCCAAGTTCGACGCTTCCGGTAAGATTACAGACGAAATACTGCCCAAGGAAGCACTCGGCGGATCCAACTACGGTACAGCCTTCGCCCAATTCTCCATAGGCAACAAGCGCTACATTGCTGCCATCACCTACAAGACCGGCAACCTGCAAGACGGTCAAGTAGCCATCATTGACGTGACCAACGGCGTGGCCAAAGCCACAGCGCCCATCAAACGTCTGCCCGAAAACGGCTTCGGCTCAACCGTGAACAACCAATACATGTCCACCGTAGTCGTAAGCACCGAAGGCTCTCGCAAGGGTATCGTCAACATCTACGCCAACGTCTTCGGTCAAGGTATGGGATACTTCAAGTATGCCGGCGAAGTCGCTGACGCCATCTCCGACATCACCGTCGATGGCGACAACGCCGACGTCGAATACTTCAACCTCCAAGGCATACACGTAGACGCCGACAACCTCACCCCCGGCATCTATGTACGCCGCCAGGGCAATAAAGCCACCAAGGTTGTCATCAAATAAACACTGACCACCATCACCCTCAATAAAGGAGGCGGGCCACCCGGTCCGCCTCCTTTTCTATTTGGAAGGCACACGTATCATATTCTTTAGAATAATCAGAATAATCTATTATGACATTTTGGCGAAATCAAACTTAATGCTTAATTTTGTGGTTGGAAAATATATATTTATAATATACTATGAGTGTATTACACGGAACAAAAATCAACCGCCTTCTTACAAATATCTCTGTATCCGGGCTCATATTCTCTGAATGGCTCGGCAAGAATGGGTATTCGGTACAATTGCAAAAGAAATATCGAGATACAGGATGGCTGACCGGATTATGCAAAGGCGTCATGTACAGACCAGGAGTACAACTGTCGGCATATAGTGCTATCGCCTCATACAACAAACAGTTGGATGGACAAATTCGAGTTGCCGCTATTTCTGCATTAGAGTACGCCGGGTTCAACCACTATGTTCCTATGGGTAAACCGATTCTGACGGTTGCTTTAAAAAAAGGAGAACATTCTCCTATGTGGATGGAACCGGATATATATGATATGACCTTTCGCCCATATACGATAAATTCGATTAAAGCAATTGCTACCATCAAAAAAGAAGATAGCTATGGCATACTTTACATATCATCTCCGGAACAAGCATTTCTCGAATGCCTTGCGTTGGCGCCGAAACACTATGGATATATGGACTTATATTATATAATGGAACAGCTGACGACATTACGCGCAGACGTATTGCAAGAGCTTTTGACGCATATATCAAACAACCGAATAAAGAGGATGTTTCTTTATATGGCCGAAAAAGCCGGCCATTATTGGTTCCACGAGCTCAACCTCGAGGCCATTGACCTCGGAACATCTAAACAACAGATTGTTCGCAATGGGTTGTATAATGCAAAATATCGTATAACAATACCTCGAGAATTAGAAGAATATGAAGGATAAATATAGAAAACAGGTCGCTTTGTTGTTGCGGATAATGCCCTCTGTGTATCGAATCCGTGAATTCGCCGTTCATGGGGGAACTGCTATAAACTTATTCTATAAAAATATGCCACGCTATTCCGTTGACATTGATATAACTTACATTCCCATACAAGATAGGCAAACAAGCATAAAAGCCATAAATGCACGACTAGATGAATTAAAGAAGAACATCGAAAAGGTCATCCCCGGCATTGTTATTACGCATAAACCGGAAATTCTTAAGCTGTTATGCAGACTAAATGATGCATCCGTAAAAATAGAGGTAAATGGGACCAAGCGAGGCATCATAGGCCAAACATTGGACATACCACTCTGTGATAAGGCTAAGCAAGAGTTTAGTATGACATGTAAGGCTCGTATTGTCTCCATCGGTCAGCTATGCGGAGGCAAAATTACAGCAGCACTAAGCAGGCAACATCCAAGAGACATGTTCGACTGCAAGTTTATGAATATTTCTTCTTTTTCAGAAATCAAAGACGGCTTTATGCTTTGTCTCTTAGGAAGTGATAAGCCCATTGTAGAATCATTGTGGCCCAATGAAGTAGATCAGACGAGTGCTCTAACAAGACAGTTTGAGGGGATGTCTGACATTCCGTTTTCGTATGACGACTATAAGCAAACACGTATCGATCTCATAAAGATGGTGCAAGATGGGCTGACCGCTCAAGACAAAGAGTTCCTTCTATCCTTTGAAGCCGGAGCGCCCAAATGGGAATTATGTAGTGCTGGAGATTTCTCTTCCTTTCCTGCCGTACAATGGGAAATGCTAAATATCAGGAAGCTTGTACTGACAAATCCAAATAAGCTCGAACAAAACGTTCGAAAATTGAGCGTATTATTTAGTTTATAGACACGGGCAAATATTCGTGCTCTTCCAAACATACAATAGGTAGTCGGTTTTCCGCAATAATGCCTAACTTTGGGGTATGAAAATGAGAAAGGCCGTCACGGCAGACATTGAGCAGATATTGGCAATCACCGACAGCGCGCGGCAGTTCCAGCGCCAATGTGGGTTTCGGCAATGGGAAGACAACTATCCGGCATACGACGACATTGCCGCAGACATCGCCGCCAAGGGCGCATACATATTTGAAAACGAGAATGCCGATGAGGACATTGCCTCCGAAGCCGCAAACGCCGTTGAATGTGGTGGCACCGCCAATGCAGTTGCAAGTGCCGACATTCCCACCGTAGGTTCAAACACCTTTGGAAGCGAAGGCATAGCCGACATTGTCGCCGAAGCCGCAAACGTTGTTGAGTGCGAGAATATTGTCGCCTATGCCTATCTGACAGAGGGCGATGCCGAATACGACCGTCTATCACATATATGGCACTATCCGGGGCCCTGCGGCGTCATCCACCGCTTGGCCATAGCACCCCGTTTTCGCGGTCAGGGGCTTGCCGCTCGTATCTTTGCCATGTCCGAAGCGCACCTTGCCGCACAAGGCATGCGTGCCATGCGCATTGATACCGGTCTGGACAACACCGTGATGCAACGCATCCTCAGCCGTGCCGGATACACCTGCCGCGGCCCCCACCATTTCACCTGGGGCCCCCGCCTCGCCTACGAAAAGCCCCTGCCTGCCTCATCCCGTCGCCGTACATAGTCACCTATCCGCTCTTAAGTCAACACTATTCCAAGAAGTGTGCCTGAGGGCGAGAAAAATAGACTCGCTAAGTGATGGGGAAGGTGATATATAAACCTAAATAATTGTAGCGCACAAAATTAGCGAATATCTTTCATCTGCAAGTCTATGCGGTGGACAACTTACTGCTTGACAAAGTGATAGGTCGGGGCGCTGAAGCCGGAATGATTGAATTTCCGCTTAGGGTGATGCGATATTCCACTTTATTATACCAAACCTGAAACACGAGGACTAATCGAAATGACTTTCCAACCATGAAGCCTGTTCATCATCGAGTAGTTTGTATTGGACGTGTCGGCTAATACCGTGAGACTCCAATTCATCTCGCCCCGGGCCGTTGACAGGATTCCTGGTAGGTATGTTCTCAAATACAAAGCAATTATCATCCGGCTCAAAAGGGCGATGCCAGTACGTTTGGTCGTCTCGATTTGCCGAAGTGTCGGTTACTTTAAGACGAAACATAACGTTGTTATAGTCCTTGCCTGAGATAAATAAATATATGATGTCTCCTTCCTGGATTTTCTTGTGACTCTTTTTCCAAAATAGAATATTACGGTCGTTGACGCACCTGATATGGTCAATGAAATTCTCTTTGCCTATTAATAACCAGCTTTTCATAATTTTAAAACGGATTTAATTTGATAATACAAAAATAGCCAATTAGTTTGTCCCGGTCAAATTGACTATCGATAATTCTTTACTTTTGACGAGGTAAGAATGGATTTATCCCTCGATTCAGGACCTTAGCTCTATAAGGCTTGATTTCGGGCCATAATTCGCAACGGCGGCATTATGCCGTTGTCAGGACAAACAGCCTTGCGGCAGGACAATAAACGGGGGCGCGAGCCGTTAGTATTATGGGGCATAATGGCCTCGGTTTTCAAGCTTGTAACACAACTATGCAACGACAGATATTGTACATCATAGCCATAGTCGGAGCCATGGTGGGCTTCAACGCCTGCATTGAGGATGGCATTTCGACCTCGGCGTCCGACCAGCCGACATTTTCCACCGATACGCTCAAGATGGGCGTGGTCTTTACGGACGAGGTGACAATGACGCACCGCCTGACGGTCTATAATCGCCACAGTAAGGGTATGCTCATCAGCGATATACACCTTGAGGGCGATGGCGCTCGGGATTTTCGCTTAAATGTCGACGGCGCCACCGGCGAGACTTTTCAGGGCATCGAAGTCCGTGCCAAGGATTCGATATTCGTGATGGTTGAGGCCACTCTGCCTGCGCGCGATATGGATCGTCCGCAGGACGTGAATGCCGATTTGTGCTTCACTGTCAACGGCGTGCGTTCCACCGTTGTGCTCAATGCCACCGGCCAGGATGTCAGGCGTTTGCACGCTGTTACTTACAAGAATGATACTCGCCTTGCTGCCGGACGCCCCTATCAGGTGTATGATTCGCTGGTGGTGGCCGAGGGAGCGACGCTCACGCTTGAACCGGGTGCCGACCTGCGTTTCCACGATGGCGCGTCGCTGATAGTGCGCGGCACTCTGTTGTGCCAAGGTACGGTGGATAAACCCATAAATATCGCCGGCGACCGCACCGGCAATGTCATCACCGACATCACCTTCGACCTGATGTCTCGACAGTGGCGCGGCGTGCAGTTTGCGCCCTCGTCACGCGCTAATGTCATCAGCCATACGTGTATACGCAATACCGATTTCGGGGTCATCGTCAACGGCGGTGATGCGCCGCGTAACGACGGCGATACGCCGATGCTGACCATCATCAATAGCCGATTGCGCAATTCGGGCGACCGTGTGCTTGAGGTATATCACGCCAATATCACTGCCGTAGGCTGCGAGTTTGCCGAGGCGTCCAACGGGCTGGTGCTGCTGCACGGCGGACAGCACGTTTTCAATCATTGTACTTTTGCCAACTACTATCTTTTCAGTGCCATATACGGTCCGGCGCTGGCCTTCGAGCATCTCAATGCCGACAGCGACGATGGCTCCAAACTTCCGTATACCGCTGCCGAAATCACCAATAGCATTCTTTACGGCAACGGGTCGATGCTCTCCCATGGCGACCTGACCGGCACCAAGGTGTTCCTGCGCCGCGTCCTGCTCAAGGAGAACGGCACGGACGATGCCAATTTCATCGCCTGCCTATGGGACAAAGATCCGTTATATTACACTGTGCGCGAGGATTATATCTTCGATTACAGGTTGAAGCCCGAGTCGCCGGCCATCGGTGCGGGTGATGCCTCGTTGATGCTGCCCGCGGCCGCACGCGATGCCTACGGGCTGCCGCGACAGGCCACAGCCGGTGCCGCTCCCGACCTCGGCGCCTATGTGTACGTCGCACCCAAGGAGTAATTCGACGGACCGCAGTCGCAGCTATCGACCTGAGCGGGTGGACTCCCCGGATACCCCGACCGAAGTCCCGCCAAGTCCGTCTTATGCGACCGTATCGGCATAAAAGACTTCACCCCTGTCACAGAATCTTCCGTGGCAGGGGTGAAGTCTTTTAAGAGTGGTGGTGGGGGGATAGTCCCCGATGTGTCTCGTGCGATTAGCGGACGAGGATCTTGGAGGTACGTGTGCCTTGGCGGCGGATGTACACACCTGCGGGCAGTGAGTTGCCGTCTTCGGTGGCTACACGTATGCCCTGGAGGTTGTAGTACTCAACGGGAGCCTCGGAGCCGGCGTCAACCGTGATATCGCTTACGGACAGCGGATAGGGGTCGTCCTCGGTGAATATCGGCAGCGAGGGGAACCAATAATTGGCTATCATCGGGTAATCCTTGAGCGTATTGCCGTCGGCATCGCAGCGACGCGT
>CAVEDT010000042.1:0-8958 GCA_963614475.1 Roseburia faecis | reverse complement strand
TGTCGTTACGGACGGTGAGCACGAGCAGGTATCCGTTGCCCCAGTCGTTGGCGCGGTAGCGGTCCATGCGCTTGCCGTGTCCGTATCCGGGGTGGCAGGACATGCAGGACGAACGCACGTATAGCGGGCCGAGGCCGTTGAAGGGCTTGGTGCTTTGGTTGTAGGTGCGTTCAAAGAAAAGTTCGCCGTACTTGAAACGGTCGGTCATTCCGGCTTCTTCGACGGCGGGGGTGGGGTCGGAGAAAGCTGTGGCCGAGGTGTTGAATGTGGTACCAAGACGCCCGCCGGCGTAGTATTCGTCGGCGAGTTGGTCATTGGTATCGGGCTTCGGCGTGGGCTTGTCATCGCTGCACGAGGCTGTGATGATGGCCGTCAACGCTATCAATGCCGGATAGAAATGTTTCATATATTGTTATTTAGGTTATTTGGCAAGTTGAGCTTTGACTTCGGTGAGAACGTCTACGAGATCGCTGCATGCAGCCATGGCTGTGGCGGCAGACGGGTCGGTGTAGTTGTTTACGAAGGGGGCTGCCATTGCGGCAATCTTTTCTTCGGCGTTGGTGATGGCGGCGATTACGCGCGCATCGAGGTCGGCATTGACGGCTTTGATGTAGCTGTGCAGCGATTTGCTCTCGTCGCGACGTCCTTCGATGCCGCCCATATAGGCGTTTTCGACGCTAATCATATTGTCGTGGAAGTCGGTGATGGACTTGTGGCTGTAGGGCGACTCGATGTAGTTGACGTCCTCGCCGGTGTGCGGTTTGCCGATTTTCTGGGTGCCTACTTCGTCTACTATGTCGATGGCGCCGTCGACTATGGCTTGCATGGCATTGGTCCAAGAGCGGTAGGTGCTGCCGGCCTTACCGGAGTTGAGCATATTCTCGCCGTAGGAGTATTCGCCATTGGCTACGGTGTAAGCCCATTCGAGGTCGTCGAGCTTTTGCACGCGGGCGGCGGCAACGTTGTCGGCTCCGGCCCAAGATACTTGCAACTGGAAGGTCTTGTTGCGCAGGTCACCGGCTACGGCGATGGCGTAGGTAAGTTCATTGTCGGGGATGGCGCTTGCGGCTTTGGGTTGGCCGTCAGCAAAGATGATGTACTCTATGCCGTGGAAGCCAAGGAGTTCCGGACCGAGGTGTGCGCCGGCCCATTCATCGCCGTCTTCGGCGGCCATAGATGCAATGTGGTCGGCGTTAGACATTTCGGCTACGAGTCCGGCGCGGTCCAGCGGCCATGAGTCGATGTGCGGGTCGATGCCGAAGTCGGCGGCGGCGCCGAAGAGGAAGGCTTCGCTGCGCTCCCACCACTGACGGGCGGCAAGGAAGGTCCTGCAGGCTTTTTCGACATTGGCATCGGTCTTGGCGGCTTGCAGAGCTACGAGATCGTTGACAAGTTGCTCGGCGGCGTTGGCCAGGTTCTTATACGTGATATTGACGGTATTGTCGAGATACTGCTGAGCGATGGCCTCGTATTTGGCGTCTTTATCGTTTGTCGGATCGTTGGGCTCGTTGTTGTCGCTGCATGAGCCGAAAAGCAGCGCGGTAGCAAGTACCGGGAGAATTTTTTTGTACATGTGTGTATAGTATTATTTATGTTGTTTCGGTGCTTATGCTTTTCTATATATATGCTTAGAGGAAGAAGCCCGAGTAGGCGATGCCGATGTTGATAGACGGCTCGTTGTTGTACTGGCTGTGGAGGAAGCGCTCTGAGAATTCGGCCTTGATGACAATCTGCTTCATCGGGTAGTAATTGACACCGAGGGCGATGCGGTGGCGTTCGGTCCAGGTGTAAGTGGGCAGGTTGGCGGTGGGAATGAAGGCGTCATAGTACTCATAGCGTCCGAATAGGTATAATTGGCTGTCTTGGGGATGCTTGCCGGGGAAGAAACGCAGCAAGTCATAGCCGAATTCTGTGCCGGCGGTCCAGGCGCCTTTGCCGACATTGGTACGCTTGTAAGGCGAGGTTTTGGACTGTTGACGGTTGTAGTCACTGATGATATCGGCATCGCTGAGGTAGCCGTAGTCGGCGTTGGCGCGTATGATCCATCCGTATCCGGCGTAGTGCAGGCCGAAGGTGCCAATGGCCACTTCGCCTTTGACATTCTTGTACTTGCCGTTGTCGGCCATCTGGGTGTTGTTGAAGCTGTGTCCGTAGTATCCGCTGACGCTCAGGCGCAGCCCGGGGATGCTGAAATTGTCGATACGGGCGGCCACGGCATATTTGTTGGCCGGGGAGAACTCGAAGGCACTGGTGGCGCCGCCGTTGATCCACCGGTCTTTGGAGAAATGCAGCGAGTTAAGCCCGGCCAGTCCCATCAGCTCGTAACGCCATGCTCCGGCGCGGCCCCAGACCTCGATACCGGTCTGATGCCAGGTGCAGGGCAGGATTTCGTTCTCGCCCTCGGGACGGTAGACGGTGAAGAACTCGGTGGGCAGGTGGTGGGCGTTGGTCTCGCCCACGGGTACCACTTGATGACCGGCGCGGATATTGAACTGTGGGCGGAAGGACTTCTGAATCCAGAATTGCTCGAGGGCGACCTCGCCGCCGCGCTCGACTTCTTTTTCGTATTCGCCGACTTCTTCGTTCTCGATTTCGACGGCGCTCTCGGTGCCGCCGTGCTCAAATTCGATTTCGCTGCCCAGAGTCCATCCGCGTCCGAAGTCATAGCCGAGCATAACCACTACGTGCGGAATGTCGAAGCGTCCGTGCGAAGGCGCGTTGCGGTAGTCTGCCGCATGGCTGTAACGGTTGACATTATCGCTGTAGAAATTGCGGCTGTAGGCCACTTCGCCGTATCCGCCGACGCTCAGTCGCGACAGGAAGGGGCGCTTGGCCGTCTTGGTGCTGTCGGTGGCGTTGTCTGCTGCCGCGCAGGCGCAGCCGGTGCCTAAGGCCAGGCAGACAGCCGCGGCGGACAGCCGTGTGATGAATCTTTTCATTGAATTGTCCTATTGTGTGTTAGTATAGTATGTCCGTGCAATATCGGTTCCCTATGGGAGTGCCGGATTTCATCTTTCTTTTTTCGAATGCAAAATTACTATCTTTAACACTTGCGCAACAATACCCAAAAATTGGATTAATACCCGCTCCGTCCTCCACAGCCATACCCACCCATATCCCAAAAGTGAGATATTGTCGCGGCAGGGTAGGCGAAAGATTCCAATAAGAAGCGCAACGGCAACGCCTTACCCCTCCTCGGGTGGGACGCGTGCCGATGGCGAAAATTTTTTGTGGAATATTCGAAAAATTATTTTGTCGGACCGAAAATAGTGTTTAACTTTGCGATTGCAGACCGCATAGCAGAAGCCCGGTCAGGGGTTATGTGTGGCGGGAAGCTAAAGACATAGATAGAAAGCGTTTATCCGCGCTGGTTCTTGACGTTTCGGAATTCTCGCAAAATTCATTTAGATGTCAAGGATTGAGCAACGGTAGATGCCCGGGAATATGTAATTTTCTTGCTTTCGGCAGTGTATTTCGAGAGAAATATGGCCGGACGCTATGATTGCATATACAAGCGTGGGCTTCTGCGTTGCCGTCCGACATCTAAAGGGCAATGCGAGAAGCCTCGAAACGTAGGACGGTAACAGATACAGATTCCTACGCTTTTTTTTTGTATAATATCAATCGCCAACGAGAGGATGACCGCGGCACCTTCAAAATTCAATGAAAAACGTTAGATTTATGCCATGGGTCGGTAAGGACTACAGCGATGGGAACGAATTCGGCAAAAAGATTCTCGTCATAGGCGAAAGCCACTATTGCGAGGATTGCGAAGATGTCAACGAATCAGGTTGTCCGGATTTTACACGAAAGCTCATTCAAACATTAGTGGATGGTAAAACCGCAAGCTGGACAGGTACGTTCCGAAAATTTGAGCGTTCGCTCGTCGGTCACGAAACTACGCCGGAAGAATCGGCAAGAATCTGGAACTCACTTGCTTTCTACAATTACCTGCAAACAGCCGTGGACGGACCGCGTAAAGCCGGTGACACGGAGGATTATGACAAATCGGAAGATGCGTTCTATGAAGTTCTCAACGAACTTCAGCCGGATGTCATAATCGTATGGGGCGTAACCCGTATGTGGGACAATATGCCCTCGCGCGGTTGGAAAAAAGGCGCTGAAATCAAAGTAGACGGCTATCCCTTGAAACAAGGCTCGTATACTCTTGACAACGGGCACGAAATCAAGGCTATATGGATATATCATCCTTCATCGGGCTATTCATGGAGCTGGTGGAACAAAGCAATCAAAGAGATTCTGTGATGTAACGAAACCTCTCAGACAGATGCACTCATATTGGCCGAGCAGCTCGGTAATCAGTATGGCTTAAATGCCATAGAATGACATTAAAACTCTTGATAATCAGCTACTCGGCCAATTGGTCGGTGCTAAACTTAGTCAATAAATAGCTGTTTTTTAACCGGTTAAACACCCTGGCTTCTTTAAGCCATTAGCGAACTCAAAAATTATCGAAGTATTGATTATGACACTACCCATACCCCTCATAAATGAAAAATCGGCACATGCCGAATCCCCGTTTCTCATCCTCGATCCCTTCAAGCGCATAATCATCCGATCGGCACTCCTGCTCATCCTATTGATCTTCTCCGCTTCCTCTGTCCTTGCCTACGACTGTAAAGTTGATGGAATATACTATAACCTTAATACGACAGACAAAACTGCGAGTGTAACACGAGGCAATTATATCGGCGATGTGGTTATACCTGAAGCTATAACCTACGAAGGGACAGCGTATTCAGTCACTTCCATAGACTATTCCGCATTTGAAGACTATTACGGGCTGACTTCCGTGACCATCCCCAACTCCGTCACTTCCATCGGCCGCAGGGCCTTCGCTGGCTGCTCCAGGCTCACTTCTGTGGTCGTTGACAAAAACAACGGCATATATGATTCTCGCGACAATTGTAATGCTATTATAGAATCATCCACAAATAAATTAGTCGCTGGTTGTAAGAGGACTATCATTCCCAACTCCGTCATTTCTATCGGCGACGAAGCCTTCTACGGCAGCTCCGGACTGACTTCTGTGACCATCCCCAACTCCGTCACTTCTATCGGCAAATACGCCTTCTGGAATTGCTCAGGGCTGACATCCGTGACCATTCCCAACCCCGTCACTTTTATTGACAATGGCGCCTTCCGTAACTGCTCCGGGTTAACTTCCGTGATATTCAATGCGGAAAAGTGCACTAAAATGGGGTCTGACGATTATCCTGTATTTGATGGATGTACAAATCTCACGGCATTGACTATTGGCGAGAAAGTCACTAGGATCCCTGCTGGAGCCTTCTCCGGCTGCTCCGGACTAACCTCCGTGATATTTAATGCTGAAAACTGCGTCGGATTGGGGCCATGGGACAATCCTATGTTTAGTGGCTGTACAAATATTACGACATTGACTATCGGAGAAAAAGTTACTGCTATTCAAGAGTTTGCCTTCTCCAAGTGTTCCGAACTAACGTCTGTGACGTTCAACGCTGAAAAGTGTACCCAAATGTTGTCAAGCCCACCCAATTATGTATATAGTGAATTTAGTGGCTGTAAAAATCTTACGACATTGACCATTGGAGAGAAAGTCACTGTTATCCCAGACCACGCCTTCTGCGGCTGCTCCGGACTAACCTCCGTGGCATTTAATGCTGAAAAGTGTACCGAAATGGGGTCTGACGAATATCCTGTATTTGATGGCTGTACAAATCTTACGACATTGACTATCGGCGAAAAAGTCACTATAATTCCAAACCACGCCTTCTCCGACTGCTCAGGGCTAACTTCTGTGATATTTAATGCCGAAAAGTGTACCAAAATGGGGTCTGAATACTATCCTGTATTTGATGGCTGTACAAATCTTACGACATTGACTATCGGCGAAAAAGTCACTATAATTCCAAACCACGCCTTCTCCGACTGCTCAGGGCTAACTTCTGTGATATTTAATGCCGAAAAGTGTACCAAAATGGGGTCTGAATACTATCCTGTATTTGATGGCTGTACAAATCTTACGACATTGACTATCGGCGAAAAAGTCACTATAATTCCAAACCACGCCTTCTCCGGCTGCTCCGGGCTGACATCCGTGATATTTAATGCTGAGAAGTGTACAAAAATGGAGTCACCTCGTGATCCTGTATTTAGTGGCTGTGAAAATCTTACGACATTGACTATCGGCAAAAAAGTCACTACTATCCCAGACTACGCCTTCTCCGGCTGCTCCGGATTGACATCTGTGACCATCCCAAGCTCCGTCACGTCCATTGGCAAAGATGCTTTCCGCGGCTGCTCCGGGTTGACTTCCATGTCTATCCCTAACTCCGTTACTTCTATCGGTGAAAGCGCTTTTTTCTGCTGCTCCGGGCTGAGAACCGTGGATATCCCCAACTCCATTACGAACATCGAAGGCTTGACATTTCAGGGTTGTTCCGGACTCACTTCCGCATATATCCCTAACTCCGTTACTTCTATCGGTGAAAGCGCCTTCTGCGGTTGCTCCGGGCTGAGACGCGTGACCATCCCCAACTCCGTCATTTTCATCGGAGACTGGGCCTTCTACGGCTGCTCGGGTCTGAAAACCGCAACCATCGGCAACTCCGTTACTTCTATCGGCGAATACGCCTTCAACTTCTGCTCCGGCCTGTCTTCTGTGACTATTCCTAACTCCGTCACTTCTATCGGCAAATACGCCTTCTCCTACTGCTCCGGGCTGTCTTCTGTGACCATCCCCAACTCCGTTACTGCCATTGGCGAGGATGCCTTCTCCTACTGCTCTGAGCTGACATCCGTGACTATCCCCAACTCCGTTATTTCAATCGGTGAGAGAGCATTTTACAAATGCTCCGGCCTAACTTCCGTGACGTTTAATGCCGAAAGGTGTACCGAAATGGGTTCTTACTACAGACCTGTATTCGAAGATTGTACAAATCTTACGGCAATGATTATTGGCGATAAAGTCACGATAATTCCCGACTACGCCTTTTCCCATTGTTCCGGGCTTACTTCCGTGGCTATCCCCAACTCGGTCACTTCCATCGGCTACGGGGGCTTCTCCGACTGCTCAGGACTGACATCCGTGACTATCCCTAACTCTGTCACTTCTATCGGCAAATACGCCTTCTGGAATTGCTCGGAACTGACAAAACTGGTCTCTCTGGCCGTGGCGCCACCCGTATGTGGCGATTATGCATTTGAAGGCGTTGATAAAGCAGCTTGCCAATTGCTTGTCCCGGAAGAGTCTGTCAATAAGTACAAGACAGCCGATGAGTGGAAGGAATTCTTGGATATCTTCGGATATGACGGCGTGGATGATGTGAGTGTGGATGCGATGGACGCGGTCTACGAGGTGTACAACCTGCAAGGAGTGCGCGTCGGCAGCGGTATGCGCGAAGCGGAAATCACCGCTGATGCACTGCCTCACGGCATCTACATCCTTGTGTCGCCGCAAGGTCGCAAGAAACTGAAAATCTGAAACACAAACATAAGGCACAAAATAATGCCCTTAAAAGACTATGCCGAAATGCCAAGCGACAGTGTCACTTATGCCATCTCGGTGTTCGGTATGGCTATAAGGCAGACATTCAACCATTACTAACCAAATGCAATGACCTAATATGAAACGAACATTATTTATCTTGACAGCCTTTTTCGGGTTACTCTTATCTTCCTCTCCCGCCCTCGCTTACGACTGCGTAGTTGATGGAATATACTATGTCCTTTATAAGACAAGTAAAACGGCGCATGTGACAAGTGGATATAGCAGCAATAGGTATAGCGGCGATGTGGTTATTCCGGAATCCATAATCACCGAAGGTACAACGTATTCCGTTACTTCTATCGACGGATCCGCATTCGAATACTGCTCAGAGCTGACATCCGTGACCATTCCCAACTCCGTCAAATACATCGGCTCATACGCCTTCTACGACTGCACCGGGCTTACTTCCGTGACCATACCCAACTCCGTCACTTCAATCGGCTACATGGCCTTCTCCGGCTGCTCCGGCCTCACGGAGCTTGACCTGAATAATGGACCCTTCCTTGAAGGATACGCATTCAAGGACTGTAGCGGTCTGAAGTCGCTGAGTATCTTGAAGTCAAGCAAGCTGAAGTCAAGCACGTTTAGCGGTTGCAAAGCTATCGAGACGCTTGTGCTGCCGTATGAATGGACTTCGGACTTCAAGATGTATCTGAGCGGTACGACTCAGCTCAGGACACTGTATATCGGCGAAAACACAGCATCGATCCCCGACATGACTTTCGTCAACAATAAGAACCTCTTCGAAGTATACAGCAATGCCGTAACACCGCCGAGCATCGGCACTGCCACTTTCGGCAGCGAGACGTACTCGTATGCCACGCTGTATGTTCCGCAGGGCAGCGTGAACGACTATAAGCACGCTACCGGATGGTGCAAATTCGAAGACATTCAAGAGCTTCCGTTCCAAATTGTCGTCAAGGACAAGAAAGTCTCGGTAGGCCGCACCAAGTCCATAGCTGTATCGGCTTCCGTCACCCCGGCATCGGCCACCTCGTCGCTCGTCAAATGGTACAGCTTAGATGAAAAGATTGCAACCGTAACCACTGACGGCGTAGTGACCGGCGTCGCCGAAGGCGGCGTGACCCTCCTGGCATATTGTGACGGAATCACCGCCCCGATGAAGGTCATCGTCAAGAAATTCGACGGCGTGGAAGACGTCATGGCCGACGACCCAACGGAGATGTCCGAATTTGATGTATACAATCTGCAAGGCATCCGTGTACGTGCCAATTGCACGAAGGCGGAACTATCAGAGCTGCCTCACGGCGTCTATATCCTTGTGTCACCGCAAGGCCGCAAGAAGATGAAAATCTGAACGGATCCACGTATTAACGCGAGTTCGAGATAACAATACTTCGGTAAATTTTTATGTTAGTTAATGGCTTCAAGAAGCCGGAATGTTT
>CAVEDT010000041.1:0-9078 GCA_963614475.1 Roseburia faecis | reverse complement strand
TTGTGACTGAATTGGGGATGGTCACGGAAGTCAGTTCGGAGCAGCCGTAGAAGGCATTATCGCCGATTGTTGTGACTGAATTGGGGATGGTCACGGAAGTCAGTTCGGAGCAGCCGTAGAAGGCGGCTTCGCCGATGGTGGTAACGAAGTTGGGGAAGGCCACGGAAGTCAGCCCAGAGCACTCTCTGAAGGCGGATTTGCCGATAGAAGTGACTAAATTGGGGATGGTTACGGATGTCAATCCGGAGCATCCTTCGAAGGCGCAGTCGCCGATGGAGGTGACGGAATTCGGAATTATGGTGTTTTTACATCCGCTTATTAGGCTATTGGCGGACGAATTTATAATTGCATTGCATCTATCTCGAGAGTCGTATGCCGGGTTTCCTGATTCGACAGCAATCTCTGCAAGCCCGTCACATCCCCCGAAAATGTCATTTTCAATATTTACCACAGAACTGGGGATAATGACAGACCTTAGCCCTGAACAGCTCTCAAAAGCGCCACTTTCCAAATGAATGACAGAATTAGGTATAGTCACAGATGCTAGCCCAGAACATCCCATAAAAGCTCTATGCCTTATAGCGATAATCGTATTAGGCATTGTTATAGACTTGAGGTTTGTGCATCCTCTAAATGCCATTCCCCCAATCATTGTGACGGTGTATACCCTGTTCTTATAGCGTACTTTTGCGGGTATAACAACATTACCGACATATGCCTCTTTGTTTTGAGATTCATACACACTATAATCCGTGACACTTACCACATTCTCTTCGTCAGGATCTAACGAATAGTATATGCCATTGACCTCGAAGTCATAGGCATAGACAGAAGATGCCACTAATAGCAAGACTAAAAACAGCATCGATTTGCATATTATTCGATTCATATAGACTCCTTTATATTTGTTTTCGATCTTGCTGATTGTATTTCCCTTTATTGAGGATGACGGCACTTTTTTCTATAGAGGGCGTCAAGAATGCTGACACGAACTCTTTTATTGCCGCGAGTGAAAAACTACCAGCAATTTTCACGTGTTTGTTCGGAGCAATAGAATATTGAGTTGTGCGTTTGTCATAACGTAGACTGTCGTGACAAAAGACATTTCGCAGTTGGGCGATGGCTTGATATCCAGAATAGCCTATTGGCACGTAAAGTGTGTCCGTATCGGGACAGACTGGAACCGTAAACGGCTCGCCTTGTTTTGGTTTACTTGTGCGCAACTGCTTTAGCTGCTTAACGGTTTTCTTCCAATTTGGCAGCTTGGTGTCGCGAAAACTATTCCTCTCGACCCATAGGGTTATCCGATAGAAGAATAGGAGGCCATCTTCGGGAAGTGTGTTTTGTGGTAGTCTCATAGGAGTTTGATGTTGTCGATGATTACTTTGACAACTAAGTCATCTGCGAAGAAGGCTTTGCCTACGATAAAGCTCTTGGCGTAGGTTTGTATACCGGCATCTTCTTGATGGATTGTGGCGGTGCCGTTAAAGCTGACGCCGCTATCTGTCGAATCGATTGAGTCCGGATTGATAGAGATGTCTTCCCCAAAGCCAAGGATGCGGAATGGATAGTCTTTGTCGCATTCGACCTTTTCGCGGTTTGTGGAAAACTTGTTGATAAATGCAGCGATTCGCGTGGCTGTTTCTTTAAAGCTCTCTTTGGCGTAGGGTGTACGTCTTGTCATAATGTTATTGTGTTGCCGCGGTCAGTCCCTCGTTGGCGGTTAGATGTTAGTATGCAAAAAAGCGTGGACGTCTGTATCTGTTGCCGTCCTACCAACCGAGGCTTCTCGCATTGCCCTGTCAAAGTCGGACGGCAACATGCAGAAGCCACGCTTATATATGCAATGGCGGCATCCGCGCGCATTTCTCACGAAACGCTACGCCGATAGCTGCTAAATTACATATCCACGGGCATCTACCGTTGCTTAACCCTTGACTTTGACATGAATTTTGCGAGAATTCCGATTGGTCAAGAATCAGCGCGGATAAACGCTTTCTTATAAAAATGTCCGCCGACCCACCCACATTGCCCGTGACCGGGCTTCTGCGGTGCGGTCTGCGCGACAAAGTTATATATTTTTCCGGAAACCGACAACAATAGTTTTTTGAGCTATTGACGACATAACCAAGCGAGCAAACGCCAAACCAAGTCAAGAATTGCGGCCATACTCCCAGAAAAACGCCGCAAAATATGCGACATACGGCAAGAATATTTGGCGGTTCGACGTTATTTCATTAATTTTGCCGCAGAATATGCGGCGTTTAGCTGCGTTCTTTGTCGCACATAGAATAATAAGCCTTTATGTATATACACGAGAGAGATAATTGGACGGATTTCCGTTGGGATACTTCCGAGGTTTCAAAGCTTCAGGAAATAATCTGTCGTAAACAGGGCATGCTTTACGGCAGATTGAGCTCGCTCGGCTTTGACAATAAACTCCGAGCAATGGCAGACAACCTGACACACGATATAGTGTATTCTTCCGAGATAGAAGGCATACGTCTGAACGAGGAACAAGTGCGCTCCTCAATCGCAAGAAAGCTGGGAATAGAGAATGTCAAGTACACTGCTCCATCACATTACATTGACTCTGTGGTGGGCGTAATGCTCGAAGCTATTCAAAACTATGACCAGCCTCTCGGCAAAGAGAAACTGTGCGCTTGGCAATCGGCTTTTTTTCAAACCGGTATCAGCGAAGGCAGACAAATAGAGGTCGGATGGTATCGCACGCACGAGGAGCATATTGTCAGCGGTATGTTCGGTAGAGAGAAGATACATTATATAGCTCCGTCGCCCAATCTTGTAGAAAGCGAGATGGAGAAGTTTATCGATTGGTTTAACGGCGAAGATACCGTTGGTAGCGTCATCCGTTCCGCCATAGCTCACTTTTGGTTCGTAAGCATTCATCCTTTCGAAGACGGCAACGGCCGACTGGCTCGCATCCTGTCCGATATGCTTTTGGCACGTGGCGAGAAGAGTGAATTGCGGTTCTACAATATCTCATCTCAGATCAATAAGGATAAGAACCACTATTATGACATACTGGAACGTACGCAACGTGGCGATGGCGACATCACGGAATGGCTGGTATGGTATATGAAGAAATTGATTGATGCTTTGGACAACGCAGAGAGCATTGTCGCCACCATCCTGAACAAGAGCATCTTCTGGCAGAAGGCAGGATCCGTACCCATGTCAGAACGACAGACACAGATGCTCAACCGCTTCTTAGACGGCTATGAAGCAAAGATAACGTCAAAGACCTGGGCTTCGCTGGCTAAGTGTTCCAAAGACACTGCCATACGTGACATACAGGACCTTGTCGCCAAAAACATCTTGACAGAGGATATTCCCGGAGCCAAGCGCCCAAGCTATTCTATTGTCTATGATGCGGAGGATCTCACGCAATTCTTTGCCGACGTGCATATTATCCATGATAATGGCGTACCATATCTCAATGCCATATTCAAAGGTCATCGAAAAATAAGTGAACGAATACTGACGCTCGATGCCGAGCGGTATCAAAAAGGCGATCTTCCACTGTCAAGTATGCTCAATAAGTATTGCTCATATTTGATGGGAAACGACTAAAAGCGGTGCTTGGGATACTGACCCACCCCGTATTTTTACAAATGCGCCGGAATTTAGGCTTACCGGGGAGCTACAAGAAAGCGTATCGCACCATCACACAACGGCTTAGAATGGGTAGCCGATGGCGAGGTGCAGGGCGTTGGCATCCTTGAAGCGGTGGAGGTTGAAGTATCCGCTATATCCGGTGTCATAAGGTGCATGGAGGCCTATACCCCAGTCAAGGCGCACGACAAGCATCGAGATGTCCAAACGTATGCCCACACCGGTACCAAGCGCCAAATCACTCAGGAAGTCTCGTGCTTTCAGCACTCCGCCGGGACGCTGCGCATCGCTCTTCAGCAGCCAAATATTACCGCTGTCAAGGAATAATGCGCCGTGCACCGGTCCGTACAACGGGAAGCGATACTCGATATTTGCCTCAAATTTGAAGGTACCGGTTTGGTCAAAATACTGGCCCGTCACATCCGCAGGAGCATGGTACGATCCGGGGCCGACAGTACGTATCGTGAAGGCACGTACGCTGTTGGCGCCGCCGCAATAGAACTGCTCGGCATAAGGCACCTGGGACGAATTGCCGTAGGCATGAGCCGCGCCGACGGCGCCGCGCAGCACCAGCCAGTGGTCGCCGCGGCCGAGGCGTCGCGAATACACCAGTTGGGTCTGTCCCTTGACAAATTGGGAGAACGGTGTTCCGAAGAGCCTTTTCTCGCCCTTGACACCGCAAAGGCTGTATACACTCCAGAATATATTGCCGCCTTCCTGGACATTGAAAGTCCACGTCAGACGATTGTCGCTGTCGTAATAGCGGTCATAGTTGAGACCGAAAATCATCTGCGGAACGTACTGCGAACGGAAGGATTGAGCCACTGCCGGATTTTCGTCCATGATTTTGTCGAAATCCTCGGTGGTATTTATGAGCTTTGTGTACGACAGTTTCAGGGGCGTGAATGTCAGGTTGGTATGTCGCGAAGCCAGCCATTCGTAGGACATTGAGGCGTTGAGTTGTCCCATCTTGAAGTAGTGCGGACGGTTGAGCAGGTCGCCGTTGAGGGTGAAGCGGGTCCAGTTGATTTGGCGACGACGGCGGCGCACAAAGGACGGCGCAAGCAGACGTGGGAATGACAGAGACGTGGTCAGTCCGATTTCGTAGCTATTGAAAAGGCTTGAGCGTTCCTTGCCCGTCTGCCACTCGTAAGTACCGGTCAATGAAGCATTGAGCTGCTCGCCGCCGCCGAACATATTGCGATGTGTCAGCCCCAGCACCAATCCGGGGCCGATATATGAATTACTCTTGGAGGAGGCATTAACTTCGACGGAGGCCTCGAGCGGCACATCCAGCGTGCAGGCAATATTGACGTCCAGCGTCGGAGGCGTTCCGGGCGCCGCAAGCGTGTCCGGCGTCGGCTCGATATTGATGGACTTGAAGATACCCAAACGTGCCAGATACGACTGAGTTCGATCCATATTGCGTACCGAGAAGACACGACCGCGCTTAATGGTGACGTTGTCTTGTATCACCGACGGACGAAGTTTGGAGGGCTTCATCTGCACAAGGGTCATATTGTCCAGCGGTATAGTATCTGCATACTGTGCACCGCGGTTGGGGTATACGGTGACGGTGACACGTCCCGTACGATAAGACTGCATCAGTTGACGGGGGATATTGGCCGCCGGCACTATGCGCAAGTTGACCTTGCCGCGTATGCTGACCGTATCGGCCAGGTACTCAATAAATTCGGGACGGAAGTAATAGAAACCCTTGTTGCGCAATCCGTCGGCGATGATGTTGCGCACCATAGACAGCGAGTCGGCCGAATAGATGCTGCCGGGCGTCAAGTACGGTATCTTGCGTGCTATCGAGTCCACCTTGTGCGCCAACTCGGAAGTATCCGGCGGCGTCTCTATGGTATTGAAAGTGAACGCCGGGCCGGTGGTGATGTCGTAAGCCACCGAAACTTTGCGTGGATTTTTCTTAGGCAGCATGGTGTATGTCGCCTTGCCGCGGAAGTACCCGTTGTTCTGCAATATCTGCTCGACCATCTGAGTGCGCACCTCCGGACGAACGTCCGAGATAAGTACGGGGTCCTCGACGAGTTTCTCGTAAATCCAGTGTTTGAAGCCTTTCTCGGCACGCGGCCAGTTGTTGTACACCCATAGGCCCAAGGGGAATGGATAATGCCACCCCAGGAGTTTCCAGTAATTGTTCGGTGGTACATCCACGGCTTCCTTGACAGCACTGCGCACACCGGCGCTGATGTGCGTCCCGCTGTCGGGCACGATTTCCACTTTCGAGACGCCGCAATACAGCAATTCGCCTTCATCGATGCGCCGCGTGGTCGAGCACGACCACACCGTCAGCATCATGCCGACCAATAAGACACTGAATAATATGATATTATTTCTGAAGTGGGACATTGTCTGTGGGTATGGAATCCTTAGTTTCGGTCGTTGCAGCCGCCGGTATCAAGTCGCCTTGGGCTTTCGCATCTTTGTTCGTGTCTTTGTCCGTGTCTTTGTCCTTATCCTTGCGGCGGCCGAAGCGGAACATATCGGACAGGCGACGTATCTTGCGACGATACACAAAACCGACGCCGGTCTGCGTAATCTCGCCCTCAAGTATGCTTTCGTAGCCTGTGTGTCTGAATATACGGACGTAGGTGGTATGGGCGCTGTTGAGGTAGTACTCTATGGAGATGTCGGAAATGATGTTGCGCGACAGGTTTTCGTCCGCATCCGCATCGGTGGAGTAGTTGCCACCGACAGCTATGCGAAAACGTTCGTCAAACAGCGACTTGGAAATATTGTACGAATACTGGGTGGTCTGCGAAGTGCCGGCGCGCGTGGTGCGGTCATACGAGTCGATGCCGAAGCTCAGATCGACGCCTTTGATTGCCTTGGAAGCCCACGAATTGAGCTGCGAAGACAGGAAGGAATAGAGCGGATTGGCGTTGAGTGCCGCATTGGCCTTGGTTCCCGGGCCGGTGTAGACGTTGTACAGCAGCAGGTTCATAGCCTCATTGGCGCGCTGTTCGGCAGACATGGACGCTAATTCATTGGCTACAGTGATGTCATCGTCCGTAGCCAAATCGAAGGCCACGTCCATGCGGTCAAGCGTTCCGGTGACATCGAGCGAGACATCGAAGTTGATTAAACGCGAGTTTTGCCCTTCCTGGGTGACATTGGCACGAAGGCGGTCGACGCCCTTGATATTGAGACGCGGATTGAGCATATCGCCGGTGAAAGCCACGTAACTTTCTTCATCGAAAGTGAATTTCTTTTCTGACATCAGCGGCGGCGTATATCGTATATATCCATCCAAAATATTCAGACGTCCTACCATACGGCCGCTGTTCATAGGATTCATCGAGAACGACAACGACCCTTGCGTATTGAGTTGCAAACGGTTTTTGCCATCGGCGCTCAAGTCTACGCCGATGGTGGTGCCATTGTTGATATTGAGTGTGAAGTCGGCAAACAGGGCCATGCCTTCGCGCGGCGCCACCGAGTCGGCACGAGCCATAGCCGCTGAGTCATTGAAGTTGACAAAATGCACCATATCTTCCACCGACTGGTTCTGTATGGTATTGACAGCGTCGGGCATGATATAGGTAAAGTTGCTGGGAGCGAGCACACTCAGCGAGCCCGAGGTCTTGAGCACGGACATATCGCCGCGTGCCTTGGCATCTATATTCACAAAAGCCTTACCGTAGACATCGGCGCCCTTGGCGGCACGCGTACTTTTGACTATCTGCATATTGCGGGCTTTCATAGTCAAGTCCATAGACATTCGGGACATATCACTGATGTCGACAGTACCGTTGACGGTCAACGGATTTTCATTACAGCCGCTGACGGCGAAGTTGTTCAGTCGTACAATGCTCTTGTTTATGGGTATAGGGGTATCGCTGATGGCGAAGGTCGTACCCAGCATATTGACGTTGATGGCGGCTTGGTCAAATTGCAGATTGCCATCCAATTGGGGATGATCGCTGTCGCCGCTGACGTCCATGCGTCCGTTGAGTGTTCCGGACAACTTGGCTACTCCCGGCAGAAAGGCATTACACGTGGACAGCGGGAAGTGTATCATCGTCAAGTCCATATTGAAGGGCGAGGTGCGCGTCGAGTCGTTGAGGGCGCCGGATAGGGTCATCGTCTTTGACCCGTTGACCCAAAGGTCTACATTGGTGCGTAGCAGTCCCGAGCGCTGTGTCACCAGGTCGAAATCGGCACGTATATCCCCCACTTTTTCGCGCCCGTAGGTCAGCCCGGCGAGGGACAATTGGCCTTCGCCGTTGAGGGCGTTATTGAGGCGATTGATACGCAAGTCGGCCGAGACATTTCCCTTGACGGGCGGAGCAAAGGGATTGAGAGCTATCCAGTCTTGCAGACGGATGTCGCTGACCTTGACCACGAGGTCCTCATCGGCCCCGTGCATGGCATTGTCGTGCTCATGGGCATGCTCGCTGTACAGAGCCAACGAGCTGGTGGCACTGCGCATGTGCAGGTCGGCATCTATATGTTTTGTAGCGTAATAGTAGCGTATAAAGTTACCTTCATTGGCTGTCCATTGCTGGTAGCCGATAGTGGGATTGAGTGGCGTGATGTGCAGCGTGGCCGTCGAATCGGCATTAAGCTCGACTTCTCCGCCCACGAGGAAGCCGGTCTGCCCCTTAATATTGCGCTGATTGACATTGATGCCGAGGCGTCCGGGGCGGAAAAATCCGGTAAGGTCCACGGCAGCCCACGCATCAAGCGTTCCGGGAAGATTGCGTATCTTTGCCCCGTAATGGAGGTGGTCGCCATGCTGATGTATCTCGAGGCCCACCGAGTCCAGCCGCGTATCTCCGGTGAAAAAGCCGAGGACGTCGCCGTCCAGCGCCATGACCGTATCATTGTAGGCTCGCAGCCGCATATTGTCAAAGCCCATGTGGCTGTCGGCCAGTACTTGGGTAAGCATATTGTTGTCACCGGCCTGAACATCGAGCTCGAAGCGCGGCAGTGCTCGCTGCACCTCGGGTATATCGATACGGCGGCGCTTGAATTGGGCGGCAAGAGTCGTCGTCAGCGAATCGCTGTGTGCCAGCATCTCACGTAGTCCGGTGGGGGCGCTGAATAGCGCAAAGAGGTCGCGGTTGCTGACATTGAGATTGACCGTGGTGTCCGACGCCGCAAGACGTGCACGCACACGGTCCACCGTCATCTTGCCGTCTTCGTGTGCATACACAAAATCGCGCAGGTCCACAGAGGCGTCCATCAGCAGCGGATTGGCGGCATCGAAGTCGGCACTGATGTCTGCATTGATGCTCACCGTAGCCGGAGTGTCGCTGGCCTTGAGCGACATCAGGTCGATACGTCGGCCGTCAATAGCGGCTATCCAGTTGTAGCGCCGTCCCTGTATATTGCCCGAACCTTCGATGGAGAAGTCGGCCGTAGGATTGTGCGAATCGACGCTCAATACGGCCGTTCCGTCGGCGATATGCAGTG
>CAVEDT010000040.1:0-9086 GCA_963614475.1 Roseburia faecis | reverse complement strand
ATATGAATGCCTACGAAGAGTATGAGTCCGAAATGGACAAGTACAAAGAACACGGCATAGAAGTCGGTAAAAAACTGACATCCAAAGCTCTCGGAGCCTTGGACGACTAATCCTATCCCTCTGAAAAATATAAACGAATAACCTCTAACAACTTAACGATAATGAAACAACTCTTTTTAATTCTCAGCGTGGTTGTCCTGACATTCGGACTGACCTCCTGCGGTGGCTACGATCTGAAGAAGTGCGAACAGCTCCAGGAAAAAATTCAAAGCGGAGACGATCTCACTCAGGACGATTATGCCGAGATGATATCGCAAGCTCAGGCTCTCAATGCGTACCTCTGTGGCATCGCAGACAAGATGGCAAATGTCAAAGATGGTGATGATTTCCAGAAACTGAGCGAAGAAAGCAACGATCAGGGCAACTTTTATCAGAAGTTCGTCAATAAGCTCGAAAGCGCCAATGCTATGGACGAACTCGAAGGTGCCAATGTCGAGGCCTACAAAGAGTTGACGAATGCTAATGATGTGCTCAACGATAAATTGAACAAGGCTTTTGAAGCAGCCTTCAATGCCGGAGGCGCAGCTGCTTTAGGTCAATAATCCATAGACTAAACGTACGTAAAGCCACGCATATACCCGTAACGGTGTATGCGTGGCTATATTCAAACCAAGTAAAGACAATAAACTTATGATGATTTTTGCCGGACTACGCCACTGGTTGGCAGTAATTGTAGGCATACTGATGATGATTCTTGCCGCATGCGGCTCGGGCAAGGGTGATAAGGTTCAGGACACGGACAGCACGGTCACGGTTCAGAACATGATCAACCTCGGCGAGGCTTATGACAGTGTGGAATGTCAGCGCCTTCTCGATTTGAACTATGACATACAAAAAAAGGACATCGAGAGCCTTGTGACACAATGCGAAGCGTTGATTTCGCCGATGATTAAGACGTTGTACAGCGTACAGCAGTTGTCCGAAAAGGATGCCAAGGCCGCCACTGATTCGTTCCATGCCATACGCTCGTCCAAACCGATGATGTATGCCACTCAGTTGGCAGGTTTCTTATATCTGGCCGAAAGCCTTGAGAATATCCCCGATGATTTGCGCCAACGCGCACGCCGTCAATCCGATTTGTCCTCCGAGCTGCAATCTGCGCTTAATGAGACACTGTCTGCGCAGGCCAACTTTGACCCGGGAATGGACGACGGACATTGATGTCGGTCGTCGTAAGGCTCGATGACACCGTATTATAATTATATAGATGATATGAAGCGAATACTACTGATGCTTAGTGCGGTGCTGATTGCATGCGGTATCATGTCGGCTCAACAGGTCTATAGCCCTAACGAGTGCAAGACTTTGTATACAAAGATCAAGAAGCATAAGGACAAGACCTCGGACGACTATGCAGCCATAATCTCCAATGCACGCGGTCTGACTGCCTTTGTGGACTACAAGGTGGGCGAGATGCTGCAAGCCGGCCCCGAAAAATACGAGCAAATGTTCCTCGAGGTTGCCTCGACAGACGAGTTCAAATACCTGAACACCTTTATCTCGTACCTACGCAGCCTCGACCGCCTCGGCAAGCTCCAAGGCGCCAATGCAACTGCGTACAAGGAGTTGATGGGCGAGTACGACAAGATGCAGGAACGCAGCAAGCCAATTTCGCAGGCGTTGCGCTGATAGCATCTCTGGCCTTATAATGACGATGATAGCCGCCCCTCCCCCTGAATGACCGGGAATGGCGGCTATCGTCGTTTTATTCGTGTCTTTTATCTCGACTATTGTCGGAGCCTTAGGCGTTGATTGCCGTGGCTTATCGGTCTTCGTTGGCCGAATGGGGGAATGATTTGCCCTTACTTTCCCACTTGGAGCGCAGCGATTTCATCTTGCTCTGCCATTCCTCTTTTTCGGAGATTGAGGCATGGCGGTTTCCGGCAAAATAAGCCGCCAACATCGAGTCGTAGCTTGCATATACGCGCTTGTCGGAGTTGTATGAGTGCTGTTCCGACATATTGTACTTATTGCCTTTGGCGGAGGATGCGCGAGACGAGGAGGATGCCGAAGAGGAAGCGCTGTCAGACGAGTCTGCGGCATTGCCCTCGGCGCTTTCGAGTGCGCTCATGGCATTGTTCAGTGCGCCCACTATCGAGTTGGATATGGCATCGACGCGGCTTTCCCATTCGATTTTGGCGGCATCGTCTGCGAGGTCGTTTTCAAGCTTGGCTGCCAATTCGCCTCGTATCCTCAGCCTGTCCTCAATGTAATTGTAGAAGTCACTGTCTTCGAGACCCGAAGCCTTGCAGACGCGGACTATATTGATAAGCCCGTTTATGAAATGGTCGTTTCTGTTCTTTTCGGAGTTGTCTATTTCATATTGTGATTGCGCGTCATAGTCCTGATACCACGCACGACTCACCAAATCGGGCGCGTCTTTTCTGAGTTGTTCCAGCATCGTGTAGACGTTGTAGGTATTATATCCAGGGATGTCTTGGCCGATGCCCCTGAAGAATGATTCCTCGACCCATACGACGCCTAATTCGTTGACTTTGCCTTTTTGTCCGTATATTCCGATAGGCGTGGATGGTATTTCGGGATTAGGCCAGCGGGCTTCGGCGAAATCGGCATAGCGTAGGTCTCCTTTGTCGTTTTTTTCAATTCTGGCCGCGATAGACTCGTCCTTTTTTGCCCGCTTTACCAATTCTTTGTATGGTTTGCCGATTAGGTCTTTTAAAACTTTGTCTTCAACGGTGGATTTGATGCTCCCGTTTTCGAGTAGTTCGGGCGGGAAGTTTTCTGCCACAACCGCGTTGTAGAAAGTTACAATCTGCCATTGCCCGGACTTCTTTACCGGGAACACATGGGGGTAAACCTTGTTTTTGCCCCACTTGTATTCTATTACGTCGGGATCCCAGTATGGTTGCCCGACAGAGTCGTACTCCAAAGGCAAAATCTCGTTGCCTAAAGGAGATAAAAGCCCATGTCTGCCGTTTAGAGAGACGTCCGCGAAGACTTTATCGCTCCTCTTTCCCTCGACAACTTCTATGCTGTCATATATAGGAGGGGTGATGATGTCGTATGTTGATACTAATCCCCATTTGTTGGTCTCGGCATCTTTATACCCAAACAGGGCTGCTTTATTGATTCCCTGTAGCTCTGCATATTGGGGCATAATTATGATTTCGTCTTTATATCTGGCGCCATATAGACCGTTTTCATCGTCTTGGTAAGCGTAGTAACGGAGATGTTCGGGGGATGTCGGTGACGGTGCATAACGTGCTTCGACGTTTGATGACGTGAATAGCGCTGTGACAACTGCAAAGACGGTAAATGCGGTGCGTATATATTCCATTTTTTTTAGATTATGGGTTCGTGTTTGCGGTTGATGAATACTGTGGTTGCTTTCTGCGGGCGAGGACGGCTGCGGTGTGGGTGTCGCACGAGCGGGATGTAAGGGTGTCGAGGACGGTGTAGTCCGGGCGGTTGTCCACTGCCTGCGGGTCGGTGACGACGTAGGCACCGTGCGGTACGGCCTCGATGTCCGTGGCATGGCTCATACGGTCGTCAAGATAATAGTTGATAGTGTAATAGCGCAGCAACGAGTCGCCGGTGATGACGCCGTACAGCGGCGCGTCTTTCGTTACTTGTCGGGCAACGGCTTCGGCGGCGGGCCGGTCGCTCTTGGGGTTAAGCAGCATCGGCGCAAATGTCGATGCGTAGCTCAGAAACAATAGGTATGCAATGACGGCTGCCCCGGCGGCGGCATTAGCCTCGCGGCTGCGCGTGACAAGCCACCATACACCGGCAATTACCGGGAGAAATACAATGATGTACTGCCACCACGCAGGTGTATATATACGCAGATGCCCTAAGGACATGTGCGAAAGCACAGTCAACGCAACGGGCGCGATGATAGCGAGCAATGCAAGTACGCGCGTGAATATGCGCATAAATGTGGCGGTGCGGCACTGCCACAGCAGCCACGACAATCCCATTGCGATAAACGGGTACATCGGCAGCAGGTAGACACTGCGTTTGCTTGACGGGATGCAGTAGAACACGAGGACTGTCAGTGCAACTGTCCACGCCATTTTCGAGAGACTTGATTTGCCGTCGCGGTTGCGCCATGTCGTGGCTATGGCTGTACGTACGCGGCGTAGACACAGTGCCATAAGTGCCGGGATGGTCCACGGCAGCACGCCCCACAGCAAGGTTACGAAGTTGTACCACCATGGGTTGACATGGCTGTCGTAGGACATTGTGCCGGTAAGTCGTCCGATATTTTCTTCCAAGGCAAGGCGTACAAACTCGTCGCCACCACGCAGATATGCAGCGTAATACCATAGAGCCGGCAGCAGTAGCGAGGCCATCAGCAGCCCCAGCATTACGGCCGCCGTGCGCAGGACGTTGTCGCGGCATAACAGTCGGTAGATGCCCATGGCCAGCAGCGGCAACAGCGCACCCACAGGGCCTTTGGCAAGGACGCCGCCGCTGAGTAGCAGTACAGCCGCCATCGCATAGCCCCACCGTCGTCGCCCGTCAGTCTCGTACATTAGGAAAATGCTGTAACAGGCACCCACGATGCACGCCGTCAGCACCATGTCTACGCGGCAGGCGATGGCGGCACGAAACATCTCGAAAGACGTCAGCGTCAAGACCAAGGTCATCAACGCGCGGTCGCGGCCTATGCGTGAAGCCATGACTCTCCATCCGAATATTACGAGAAATATCGCGCTAAGTGCCGACGGTAGGCGTGAGGTCCAGGTGCTGACAACTCCGCCGTTGAATACTTCGGAGAATATGGCTATAAGCCAGGCAAGCAACGGCGGTTTGTACGGAATGTCGCCGCCGCAGGACGTCGGCAGTATCCAGTCGCCGCTATTGAGCATTGATACGGCCACTATAGCTTCGCGCGGCTCGCCCTTGCTGTTGAACCAGGGAAGCCCGAGCCACGGGAGCAGCAGCACTCCGGCTATGATTATCAGTATGATAGTGTTACGTTTCATGTCGCGGTGTCTATGTGTGTCTGTTTTTCGGGAGGGGTATGGCATTTTTGGAGGGGTGACGTCCGACGGTTCAGTCGTCAGTTCCGATGTTTACGGAGATGCTGATGCCGATACTCCAAGGATTGGCCTGCTGGTAGAAGGCATGTCCTACGCTGACGAAGTAGAAGGTGTTGTATCGTGTATCCGTGATATTTTCGGCAAAGAGTCGCAGACTGCCAAGGCGATGTTGCAAGGTGACGGCGGCATCGAGCGTGGCATAGAACGGCTGTTGCATGGTGTTGGCGTCGTCCCAGTATATGCGGCCGGCGGCATGTAAGGCGACATCCACTGAGGGGGTGACGCCGGCAAAAGACCAAGGCAGGACATAATGCGCTCCGCCGAACAGGGTGTGCCGCGGCGCGTAGGGCAGCTTATTACCCTCCATGTCGGCTATACCGTTATGATATTTGGTGAAGCGAGCATCCGTGTATCCGTACGAAGCACGTAGCGTCAAAGCCTGAGTGGGGCGGAAGGCAACGGAGGCCTCGAGCCCGATGCTGCGCGTGCGTCCGGCGTTGGTCATGGCGCGTCCTGTGGTGTTGCCGTGCGGAAATATCGTGAGTTGCTGGTCGCGACAGGCCATCCAATATCCGAGGACCTCGGCGCTGAGGCGTTTGTCGCTGCTCTCGAAGCCCGTTCCGACTTCGTAGGTCCAGTTGCGCTCGGGACGGTAGGTGAGCATGGCGTCGATGTCATACTCGGCCTGCATGCCCATCTGCTCCATCATTTGTTGCTGAAGAATGTCGCTGAACATCTGCGTGTTGTATCCGCCGGCCTTGTATCCGCGAGCCACCGAGCCGAATATGCGCCAGCGGCTGTCCGGCGCGTAATTGACAAATACTTGTGGCAGCAACTCGTTGAAAGTCTGATGCAACGAGCCTTGATTGTCAATCACTATAGGCCGGGTTCGCAGCGGAATTTGCGCTCCTGTGGGTAGGGCGCGATACATAGTTACGGATGTATTGACCGCGCCGACATAGTCCATGCTGACGCGTTCGATGTCCCAGCGCAGTCCGCCGCGCAGTGTCCAGTGCCCAAGGTGTACGGTGCTCGTATGATAGATCGAGAAGCCTCCGTCTGTGGTGTCAAAATTGCTTCCCAGCAGCATTTGCTCCTCGTCCCAGCGTAATTGCATGCCCGGCGGTAGCGACTTGTTGGCGTTGTCTAATATCAGACGGTCGATGCCCTCTTGCTTGAAGGTCACCGGAGCGTCTGTGTGTGTCTTCTTTGCAAAGCCGAAAGCCCCGAGCAGCCAGTCGTAGGAGTGGCGAGTGCCTTTTGCAAAAATGTCCTGGGTGAAAGCCCACTCGTGCCTTTTTTGGCGCAGTGTGAAGTAATCGGCGCGAGTGAAGTCCTGATCCATAATCATATCATCGTTCAGATACTGCACCGAAGTCTGCGATGTGGCCACCATGCGGTTGCCGGTGAAAGATACAGACAGCCCGTCTGCAAAGCTGTTGCGGCGATACGATGCCGGGTCGTTGTAGTCTATACGTCCCGTGGCTGCCGAGGCGTATGGATAGCCGTGTTGCTTGACATATCCGTAGGTCGCGGTGTTGGCGAGACTCCAGCGGCCGCCGGGATGCCACGACAATTTCCATCGGGCGTTGGCCTGACGTTCGCGTCCGCAGTGGCTGTTGTCGTAATCGTTGCGGTAAAACCCGTCGGTGGTCGAGCCGTAAGCCGTCACCGAAGATGCGACTTTCGAGCCAAGGCGTCCGTACCATCCGGCATTGAGACGTGCAGTGTTGGCGCGGGCATACGATGCGCCCAAACGCCATCCGCGGCGGCTCCACGGCGAGGGCGTGAAGATGTTGATTTGTCCGCCTATGGCGTTGCGTCCGCTCAGTACCGACCGTGTGCCGCGCAGTACCTCTATACGGTCGATATCCGGCATGTCGAAGTCGTAATTGTCTTTATTGAGGTAGGGGATGCCGTCCACGTTGAGGCTTACTACCGGTTGGTCGATGCGAGCACCCATACCACGGACGTATATCGAGGAGGTCATGCGCGATCCGTAGGCCGGGATAAAAAAGTTGGGGGCGATATCGCTGATGTCGCGTATAGCCGATATGTCAAGAGCCTTAACCGCTTGGGCGTCAAGACGCGTGGCCGGCTCGATTTGGCTGTTGGGTAATTGTTTGACGCCGACCACTTCGACATCGCGCAGGTATCCCACCACGGGATTGGCTACGCTGTCGCCGGCGGTTTCGGTCGAGGAGGCGGTCGTGACCGCCGTGGCGTCGATAGTGCCGGCCATCACGGCGGCAACGATTAGAGTATGCTGTGTACTAAAAGTCATTTGTAGTCAAATATACGGGCTTATTCGAATGCAAAGGTACGATTTTTGCGCCATATAGCTCCTATGTGCGTACATCCTAAATATAGGGTAAATGTTAAAGGTGTCCGATAAAAGCGTGCGGCCTGACGACATTCACGCCGCCCGGCCGCACGCGTATCGGTATATACCTGATTTTATTGATGCGTAAGGTGTACGTCCAGTTGCGGGAAGGGGAAGTGTACACCGGCGGCAGGTAATTCGGTGTAAAGACGCTCGTACATATCGTAATATAGCGACCAATAATGCTCGCTGCGTGCCCACGCGCGTGCCTTGAGCGTGACCGAAGATGCATCGAGCCCTTCGACGGTGACTGTCGGCGAGCGGTCGACACGAGCGGTGCCCAGCGCTTCGGTGGGCGTCGGGATGTCCTGGCTTATCTGTTCGACGTGTTGGCGTACCCGGCGGTGGAACATACGCCATAGGCGTCCGTGAGTCTTTTCTTCGACGACGGCTTCGCTCTCGGCCTGAGCTTCGGCGGCAGCCTGCTGCTGAGCCTCGTAGCGTGCGCGGTCGTCTTCGACGTACTTGGTGACAATGCGGTCGTCCTTGGCAAATATAGATAGTATGGCGCGGCGGGCATTGGCCACGTCATCGCCGTAAGCTATGGATACGACCCACTCGACGCGGCGGTAGTCCTGACGCGACCAGTTGTTGACGCTGCCGGTGGACAATCCACCGTTGGGGATGATGATGGTCTTATTGTCGTAAGTGCAGATGATGGTATGGAATATCTGGATTTCGCGCACATATCCGGCGAAGCCTTGAGCCTCGATATAGTCGCCCACCTTATAGGGCTTTAGCAGCAGTATGAGTACGCCGCCGGCGAAGTTTTGGAGTGTGCCGCTCAGTGCCATACCGATGGCGACACCGGCCGAGGCAAAGAGCGCGATAAAGGATGATGTCTCGATGCCGAGGATGCCGATTACAATGACTATGAGCAGGAAGTAGAGCACGATTTTGATCATGCTCAGGATGAATGTAGCCAGCGATCTATCGACTTTACGCCGCGTCATCACCGCCGATACTACGCGGTACAGGCGCTTGATGATGAGCTTGCCTATATAGAATACGATAAGAGCCGCCACCAGGTCGATGGTGAAATGCACGGCCGAGGTCACCAAATTGTTGATTAGGTCGTCGACGGGCAGCGACTGTACGTGTTTTATTTCCTCTTTGATGGAGGGTATGCTGTCGGGCAGCAGGTTGATAGGTGTTTGCAACAGTGGAAACATATTCTTAGTCTGTCTGTGGTTGTTTCTAAGTCTGTCTGTGGTTGTCGTGGTTTGGCTGTCCCGGTTTCACGGCACGTTTGCCGAGACCGGGCCGCGTCAGTTTATAGTCGTGAAGGCATGCTGCGATACATCAGAGTACCACTCCAAGGTATTGTAATTTTTGGTCGACGCGGAGGCGACATTCTCGAGCGGATAGGTGGACAGTCCGCAGTGGTATTCGAGGTTGATGCGATTCCAAAGTCTCGGGGTGGCTGCGGCATATATCACAGCGCGGTTCAAGGCTGCATCCAATGCCGTTTTCAGCTGCGTGCCTTGTTCTTCGGGCAGTGCAGCGTCTTCGGATATGTATTGGCACAATCCGTCATAGTAGTGCCCAAGGTCGTAATACCAGCATCGGCTTTCGACCATAAACGGCTGCTGGCGAAATCCGTCCGGCAGTTTGCCCTTGCCTGTGGCTAAGAT
>CAVEDT010000039.1:5688-9162 GCA_963614475.1 Roseburia faecis | reverse complement strand
GTTCGGGCAAGACCTTCACCATGGCCAATGTCATCGAGCAGGTGCAGCGCCCTACCCTCATCCTGAGCCACAACAAGACTTTGGCTGCTCAGCTGTACAGCGAGATGAAAGGGTTCTTCCCCGACAACTCGGTGCAGTATTTCATATCTTACTATGACTACTACCAGCCGGAGGCGTACATCCCATCGGCGGACAAGTATATCGAGAAGGATATGATGATCAACGAGGAAATCGACCGACTGCGCCTTTCCACGGTATCGGCCCTAATGTCGGGACGCCGCGATGTGGTCATCGTATCTTCGGTGTCGTGCCTCTACGGCATGGGCAATCCCGAGGACTTCCACGCCACAGCATTAAAGGTGTCGGTAGGGATGCACATCACACGCAACGACCTGCTGCGGCGACTGGTGGCGGCATTGTACAGTCGTAACGAGAACGACCTGGCTCGCGGCACTTTCCGTGTGCGCGGCGATACGGTGGACGTGCGTCTGGCCTATGAGGAAATCGTAGTACGCATTGTCTTCTGGGGCGACGAAATCGAGTCCATCACATCGATACATCCCGAAGACGGCGTGAGCATGGGCAGTCACGATAGTTTCAATATCTATCCGGCCAACCTGTTTGTAACCACTCCGGAGCGTCAAGCCGCCGCAATCGCGCAAATCCAACTCGACCTCGGACAACAAATCGAGGAATTCAATCGCGAAGGCAAGCCGCTGGAAGCAGCACGCCTGCGCGAACGCGTGACCTACGATGTCGAAATGATTCAGGAGCTGGGCTATTGCTCCGGCATCGAGAACTATAGCCGCTACTTCGACGGCCGACAGCCGGGTGCACGGCCTTTCTGCCTGCTTGACTATCTGCCCAAGGACTTTCTGACAATCATTGACGAAAGCCACGTCACAATTCCACAGGTACGTGCTATGTATGGCGGCGACTTGTCGCGCAAGATGAACCTCGTGCAATACGGTTTCCGCCTGCCTGCGGCGTTGGACAACCGCCCACTCAAATTCGAGGAATTCGAGACGCTGACCCATCAGACGCTATACGTGTCGGCCACACCCGCCGAATACGAATTGGCACGCAGCGAGGGTGTCATCGTCGAGCAAGTGATACGTCCCACCGGGCTGCTTGATCCCGAAATCACCGTCGTCCCGTCTACACATCAAATCGACCACCTGCTCGAAGAGATACGCCGTCAGGTGGAGCGCGGCGAACGCACACTGGTGACCACGCTGACCAAGCGCATGGCCGAGGAACTGAACGACTATATGACCAAACTCGACATCAAGACCGCATACATACACAGCGATGTCGAGACCATGGATCGCATCAAAATTTTGGACGACCTACGTGCCGGCGTATACGACGTGCTCATCGGCGTCAATCTGCTCCGCGAAGGTCTCGACCTACCCGAAGTGTCGCTCGTGGCCATACTCGATGCGGACAAAGAAGGATTTCTGCGCAGCCATCGCTCGCTGACGCAGACCGTGGGACGTGCAGCCCGCAATCTTAACGGGCGCGTCATCATGTACGCCGACCATATCACCGAGTCGATGCAGCGCACCATCGATGAGACGCACCGACGTCGCGAAATCCAACTGGCATATAACGCCGAGCACGGCATCACGCCTACAGCCATTATCAAGGCTCGCAACGCCATCATCGGGCACGAAGATCCCGACGAAGTGGCTGCCCCGACGACCAAGCGTGCGCCACGCCAGAGCCAAGGACACCAAGGCAAGACCCAGGCAGCAAAGCCTATCCCATATATGAACGAATACGCGCCACAGACCGACATCGCGGCCGACCCTGTCATGGCATATATGAACGCCGAGGAATTGCAACGCCAAGCCACGGCTCTACGTCGCGACATGCTCAAGGCCGCCAAGGACATGCAGTTTATGGAAGCCGCACGACTGCGCGACCTCGTACTGAAAATCGAAGACCGTATACAACGACTTGCCGACAAGCCCGCTGATATTGCCCACAATGGCTAATAACGCACAACACATGGAATACGCAGACGAACTGGCCTTAGGCTCAATGGACAAACGGCTGTGGCTACCAACCACCGTCAAGGAAGTCGAAGCGCTCGGGTGGGATCGCCCGGACGTCATACTCTTCAGCGGCGATGCTTACATCGACCATCCATCCTTCGGGGCGGCCGTAATCGGACGCACACTTCAAGCGGCCGGATATCGCGTGGCAATAGTGCCGCAGCCCAACTGGCAAGACGACCTGCGTGATTTCCGCAAATTGGGCGTTCCGCGTCTATTCTTCGGCATCAGTGCCGGAGCTATGGACTCTATGGTCAACCATTACACCGCTGCACGGCGGCGCCGGTCCGAAGACGCATACACTCCGGGGGGACGACACGGAGCACGACCCGACTACCCCACCATCGTATATTCGGAGATACTCAAAAAGCTGTTCCCGGACGTGCCTGTCGTGGTGGGCGGCATCGAGGCCTCGCTCCGACGGCTGTCGCACTACGACTATTGGCAAGACCGACTGCGTCCCTCCATATTGCTGGACAGCAAGGCCGATATACTGGTCTACGGAATGGGCGAGCGCACCATCACAGCCATTGCCAAAGCATTGGATGCCGATACCCCTGTCAGCCAACTCACCGATATCAGACAGACCGTGATACGCGTTCGCGCCTCGGACATCCCGGCGGCAGATGAGGACAACATTATACTCAACTCGTGGGAACAATGTCTGCGCGACCGTCGCTGTCAAAGTCTCAATTTCAAGCACATCGAGCAGCAAAGCAACCGTCGCAACGGTGGCGCAACCCTATGGCAGCAATACGGCAATGGCGGCGTCAAGGCCAATCCGATGTACCCGGCCATGAATACCGGCGAGATTGATGCATCTTTCGACCTGCCTTACACGCGCATGCCTCACCCACGCTACCGCGGCAAACGCATCCCGGCATACGAGATGATTCGACATTCTGTCAATATGCACCGCGGATGTTTCGGTGGTTGCGCCTTCTGCACCATCTCGGCACACCAAGGCAAATTCATCGCCTCGCGCTCGGCCGAATCAATCCTGCGCGAAGTCAAGATTGTCACCCAAATGCCCGATTTCAAGGGATATATCAGCGACCTCGGCGGTCCGAGCGCCAATATGTACGGTATGCACGGACGCGACACCGATATTTGCGCCAAATGCCTTCGCCCTTCGTGTCTGCACCCGCGCGTATGTCCCAATCTCAATACCGACCACTCAGCGCTCCTTGATATATACCACCGAGTGGATGCGCTCAAGGCCGTCAAGAAATCCTTTGTGGGCAGCGGCGTCCGTTACGACCTGTCGATGCACCACACCGGAGATGCGCATATCGATGCCGTCAATCTCCGATACAACCGCGAACTCATTGAACATCACGTCTCCGGCCGTCTTAAAGTCGCCCCGGAGCATACCGAAGACCGTGTCCTCGAGGTCATGCGCAAGCCTTCCTTT
>CAVEDT010000039.1:1981-5678 GCA_963614475.1 Roseburia faecis | reverse complement strand
ATACCATACTTCATCTCCAGTCATCCCGGATGCCACGAAGAAGATATGGCAATCTTGGCGGCGCGCACCAAGGACCTGGACATGCACCTCGAACAAGTGCAAGACTTCACGCCCACGCCGATGACGCTGGCCACCGAGATATACTATTCGGGCATACACCCTTATACGGGCCAAAAGGTATTCTGTGCCACAGACGCTCGTGCCAAAGAAGCCCAACGTCAATATTTCTTCTGGTACGACCGTACACGCCAAGACGCCATAATTGCCTCGTTGCGACGACTACGCCGACAAGACCTCGTAGGCAAGTTATTCCCGGCATACCGTCCCTACGGACACTCCGGCGGAAGCAACCGCAACGGATACGGCCAAGGCGCAGGATATGCCGCACAAAAGCGCAAGACATCATCTCCGGACATGCGCAAGAACAATACAAAGAACTTCAAACACAAACCACATAAATAAGTTACGTTATGCATAAAGTACTAATTATGAGCGCAACAGCACTTATGCTCACCGCAATGACGCCAACAGCCGCACTGGCCGGCGAAGAAGCGGACATCATCGACCGCCCGAATTTCAAAAGCGCCACAGGTATCTTCGATATCGATGCCCTTGAAGCTATCGGACGCGTCTCCGAACCTCGCGTATCGCCCGACGGCAAACGCGTGCTCTTCGGCGTAAGCTACGAAAGCGTACCTCAAAACAAGTCTAACCGCGACCTCTACGTCATGAACATCGACGGCACGGGCATGACGCGCATCACCAAGACAGCACAAAGCGAGAACTCGGCCGTATGGATTGACAACGGCGCTCGCATCGCCTTTGTATACGCCGAGAAGGATGCCACACCTCAGCTGTGGGTGATGAATGCCGACGGTACGGAACGCCACGCCGTCACCAATGTCGACGGAGGCATCGAAGGCTTCCTATTCTCACCGGATCAATCCAAAGTCGTACTTATCGGCACGGTCAAGTACAACCGCACAGCCGCTGACATCTACCCGGACCTGCCCAAAGCCACCGGACGCGTCATCGACGACATCATGTACAAACACTGGGACACCTGGGTCACCGAAATACCCCACCCCTTTGTAGGCTCGTTTGACGGCCAAGCCGTTACCGGACTTAAAGACATCATGGAAGGCGAGCCTTACGAAGCACCTATGCGCCCCTTTGGTGGAGTCGAGTCCTTTGCATGGAGCCCGGACAGCAAGACACTGGTATACACCTCGCGCAAAAAGACCGGATTGGAATATGCCGTATCCACCAACAGCGACCTATACGCCTACGACCTGGCCACCGGCACCACCACCAACCTCACCGAGGGTATGATGGGCTACGACACCAACCCCGCATTCTCGCCGGACGGACGCTATATGGCATGGCTGTCTATGGAACGTGACGGATACGAAGCAGACAAGAACCGCCTGTTTATACGCGACAATGCCACCGGACAAAAAACCGACCTCACAGCCGACTGGGACTATACCATCGAAGAATTTGCATGGAATCCCGACGGCAAAAACATCTGGTTCATAGCCTACCACCAGGGCGTGGCACCCATATTTAATATGGAAGTGGCTACACACAAGGTGACCACCGTCGCCGAGGGACTCTACGACTACACCACCCTTGCACCGGTAGACCGCAAAACCGTAGTCACCATGCGCCACTCCATGCTTCGTCCCAACGAGGTCTATCGCATAGGCCCCAAAGCCAAGAAAGGCGTGAAAGAAGACGTGGCACTGACAGACATCAACGGCGACATCTTTGCACAACTTACGATGCCTACCGTCGAAGCCAAGAAAGTCCCCACTACTGACGGCAGAGAAATGCTCACTTGGGTCATCTATCCGCCCAAATTCGATGCGACACAAAAATATCCGGCCATACTCTACTGCCAAGGCGGCCCGCAAAGCGCCGTCAGCCAATTCTGGAGCTACCGCTGGAATTTCGCACTGATGGCCTCCAACGGATACATCATGATTGCGCCCAACCGCCGCGGCGTTCCCGGATTCGGCACCGAATGGGAAGAACAGATATCCAAAGACTATCCCGGCCAAAATATGCGCGACTACCTCAGCGCAGTCGACTATATGAAAGCCAACGAACCGGCCATAGACCCGACCCGTATAGGCGCCACCGGCGCAAGCTACGGCGGATTCTCGGTATACTGGCTTGCAGGCAACCACGACAAGCGCTTCGCCGCCCTGTGGGCACACGCCGGCATCTTCAACACCGAAGCCCAGTACCTCGAAACCGAAGAAATGTGGTTTGCCAATTGGGACATGGGCGGAGCCTTCTGGGACAAAGATAACGCAGCAGCACAGCGTACCTTCGCCGCCTCACCCCACCGATTTGTCGACCGCTGGGACACCCCTATAATGATCAGCCACGGCGAAAAAGACTACCGTATCCTTGCATCACAAGGCATGGCCGCCTTCAACGCTGCCAAGATGCGCGGCATACCCGCCGAAATGGTTATCTTCCCCGACGAAAACCACTGGATTCTTAAGCCTCAGAACGCCGTAATGTGGCAGCGCTTATTCTTCCGCTGGTTCGACCGCTGGCTCAAACCCGCTAAATAACGGCCATCAAACCCATCCATCAAAATTCTGACACTCAATGTCAAAAGCAGCACTCCGCAAAGAATTGGTCAAGATGTCACAGGAACAACTTGTGACACTCATTCTCGACCTTTACTCGGCACGCCCCCAAGCCAAAGAGTACTTTGAATTCTTCCTCAATCCCGACGAAAAAAAATTGTACGACAAGTACATCAAACTCATCGAAAAGGAAGTGTACCGTTCTAAGCGAGGTGTATTATGTGCCAGGGTCTCGCATCTGACCGCGTACATCAAGGACTTCGCCTCCTTCGGTGTATCCGCCTCCGTAGTCATCGACCTCATCCTTCATATTGCACGCATAATTCTAATATTGGAACGCGTCTACTACATGACCGATACCTTGCGCAACAGCGGCGGCAAATTCATTGTAGCAGCTTTGGCACGCGCCAACGATGCAGGACTATTCAAAGAAACCATGCAACGTATCGAGAACCTGCTTGCCATACCGCAAGTCAGACCGAGCTACGCCCGCGAAATCAAAGAAAAGATTGCAGACTACCTGATGGAAGCTCAAAATGACTAAACAGCCCCGCTTGACGACAATGTCGAGCGGCACCAATACAAAGGGCCGGGAAGCACAATCCGCTTTCCGGCCCTTGTTTTGGGTCTAGAGTCCAGGGACAACTATAATAATATTTATTACTGTCCGCTAAATATGCTTAACTGGCTATTATGAACAATTTTATGTATTGACAAGCCCCTTGTTTAATTAATTGTGTCGGCTGTCCGCTAAAAATATTCTCCTTTCGTGGAGTATTTCATTGTCAAGAATGTCTTATTTGCCCAATTCAAGCTTTTCTAATGGATTTTTACCTTCCAATAAAGTCCCGACACATTCAATATATCGGCTGTCCGAAAAAAATAAAATTCAAACAAGGCTTGAAAGTTTTAGCGGACACCAATAATAGTCAATATCTCCGCAAAAATGCCCGAAATGGATATTGCATTTGGCGTAATGGATTTTTTTTAAGAACTTAGCGGACGCAAAAGAAAGAGATAAGACTTGAGTTAACTTGAGATAAGATGCATCAACCGGCCTGCATAAAATACAAATGTAACATCTCGCGGAT
>CAVEDT010000039.1:0-1971 GCA_963614475.1 Roseburia faecis | reverse complement strand
AATCATGTGTGCTTTACCGTCCTGTCATTCTTCCAAAGGGAGTACAGCCCAAGAGGTTAATTCGCGTCCGGCATCCAAACCTGAAGGCAAAAAGCATAAACCTGACACACCCGCTGCGACATCTCGGATGGGCAAGGCGTTGGTTTCGGAAGCTCGCAAATGGATTGGGACTCCTTATGTCTACGGCGGACACTCGCGCAAAGGCACCGACTGCTCTGGGTTCCTTATGGAAGTATTTCGCGAATGTGCAGGCATATCCCTACCACGCAGTTCGCGAGACCAGCAGGCATACTGCCACCCTATCGATCGCGAATACCTTGCGGTCGGAGACTTGGTATTTTTCTCGAGCAGGCGCAGCGGCGGCCGAGTATCGCACGTGGGCATGTACATCGGCGAGGGACGTATGATACACGCTTCGTCCAGCCGCGGAGTGGTCGAAGACAATCTCGCCTCACAATATTTTGTCACGTACTACCAAGGTGCAGGACGCGTACCCCAATTAGCGGAAGCTAATCCCGTTCCCGCAAAGGAGGAGTCCCGACGCGGTACAAATCCCTCGTCCGAGGCCACAAGCGACAACGAATCGCCGGCACGCATCTCCGACAGGCAACGTTCCAATAGTCGGTCTGAATCCGGACGTGACCGTAATTCAAGATCGAACAATACGGAGCAAGTGCGACAGCCCGAGATACATGCACCGGAAAGCGAACGTCCGCAAACTGCGCCCGCGCAGGACGTAAGACGGCAAGCCGTGCCACAGGACACAACCGCAGCATCGCGTCCCGAGACCGTAGTCCGCAACGCCTTTTCCAAGACAAAGAAGAAATAGTAAGACTGAGTGACGACTATCACCCGAGCCTGTTATCCAAGCCCATCACTCCGGTAAAGATACGATCACTCCGGTAAAGGCCCTATCACTCGCAATCCTGATATAGACGGCGACGGAGGAAGAAACCGCGTGTTCGCAAAAGGAACATAGCTGCGCCTCCGGCTTGTACCGCAGCAGCAGTCCAGAAAGCGGCTGCATAGCCTGCATATTCGGCCAAGACACCGCCGGCAAGCATACCCACGCCGACACCCACATCCCAGGATATAAGTATGGATGAGTTGGCCGTGCCACGCTGGTCATGTCTGGCCACCTTGATAAACATATTCAGGAATGCCGGATACATGCGGCCGTTGCCAAGTCCGATGAGTAATGCGGAGACATAATACGCCCATTGTCCGGGGCTAAGCGCGAACAGTGTGTACCCTACCGTGGAAACAAGCACACCGAAGACACAATTGGCCGTTATATGCCCTTGACGTAAAGAGCGCGAACCCCATAGGCGAGATACAAAAAGGCCCGCGGCCAGAAGTGCGAAAAATACGCCGGTGCCACCTGTAATGCCCAGCTTTTCCTTAGCATATATGGCGACATAACTGCTCAATATACCCCAACAGAGGGCAAAGAAGCTGATATTAACAGCCATCATCCAGGCTCGCGTCAGGAAAAAATGGTCGAGACTGAGACGTCGCTTGCCCGGCACCGGCGGCCGCCGCGGCATTTTCAACGACATCGTACACAGCATCCCAAGCAAAGCTGCAAAAAGCGCTATCCAAAACAACAGCACAAAGTTCCCGGTGACATCATATAAGTAAACACCGGCAGACGGAGCTATCGCCATAGCCAGATTGTTGCTCAAACCATAATATCCTATACCCTCGTTGCGCCGCTCGGACGGCAAAACATCTATAGCTGCAGTACTATTGGCTACTGTCGTAGCACCGAAGGGTAGACCATGAAGTGTACGCACTATGGCAAACATCAACAACGTCCCGGCGGCAATATACCCGGCAAAACAAATAAAGAAAAAGAAGAAACATATCACCAAGACACGCTTGCGATCAAACGTATCTACTATAAAGCCACTGAAAGGTCGTATTATCAGTGCAGCAATGACGTAGCCGGACAATACTATGCCTATAGTG
>CAVEDT010000038.1:0-9206 GCA_963614475.1 Roseburia faecis | reverse complement strand
GGTCTACCTTGAGCAAGTAGTATTTGAGGGCGCCCATACCGACGGTCTCGGCTATGGCGTCGATATCGGCTTCGCTGAGGCCGTCAAGTTTGCCGGCTTGTTGTGCCACTTCGCGAGCAGTACCCACCATATCGGCCATAAGGTCGTCGGCGTCGACGACGGTGCCTTCGCGAGACTTCATCTTGCCGTCGGGCAGCTCGACCATTCCGTAGCTGAAGTGCACGAGGTCTTTGCCCCATGCAAATCCGAGGCGGTCAAGCAGCAGCGACAGTACTTGGAAGTGGTAGTTTTGCTCGTTGCCAACCACGTATATCATCTTGTCGATGGGGAAGTCTTGGTAGCGGAGTTTGGCGGTGCCGATGTCTTGGGTCATATACACCGAGGTGCCGTCGCTACGCAGCAGCAGCTTGTGATCCAGACCGGCATCGGTGAGGTCGGCCCAGACGCTGCCGTCTTCGCGGCGATACATTATGCCTTTTTCGAGACCTTCGAGGACTTTTTCTTTGCCTTCGAGGTAGGTGTCGCTTTCGTAGTATATCTTGTCGAAATCGACGCCGAGTCGGCGGTATGTCTCGTCAAATCCGGCGTATACCCAGTCGTTCATCATCTTCCACAGACGGCGTACTTCCGGGTCTTTGGCTTCCCAACGACGGAGCATTTCGCGTGCTTCGAGCATCAGCGGAGCTTGGTTCTTGGCCTCGTCTTCGCTCATGCCTTTTTCCATCAGCTCTTTGACTTCGGCCTTGTAGTGCTTGTCAAAGAGGACGTAGAAGTCGCCGATAAGGTGGTCGCCTTTCATGCCGGTGCTTTCGGGGGTGGCGCCGTTGCCCCATTTCTGCCAAGCCAGCATAGACTTACAGATATGGATACCACGGTCGTTGACGATATTGGTCTTGACCACGCGGTTGCCGCAAGCTTTGAGTATTTGGGCCAGCGAGTATCCCAGCAGGTTGTTGCGCACGTGTCCCAGGTGCAGCGGCTTATTGGTGTTGGGCGACGAGTATTCGATCATCACCAGAGGCGAGTCTGCGGTCACGGCCTTGATGCCGAAGTCCGGGGTAGCCTCGATGGAAGCCAGAACTTTGTCCCAGAACGTGGGGGCTATGACGATATTGAGGAAGCCCTTGACGGCATTGTATCCGGCCACGGCCTCGGAGTGCTCGGCAAGGTAGGCGCCGATTTCGTTGGCTACGGCTTCGGGCGCTTTGCGTGCGGCCTTGACGTAGGGGAATACCACGACGGTGATATTGCCTTCGAATTCGCGACGCGTGGCCTGAGTTTGTACTTGGTCTGCGGTGGTGTCGATGCCGTAGAGGGCCTTGACGGCTGCCACGACTTCCTGTGCTATAATTGTATCTAATTGCATATTCGTTTGGTGGTGTAGGGCGTCGTTGTCGACTCCCGGGTGTGTATATTAGTGCATTTGAAATGCAAATTTACGAAATTTTCGCGATGTCAGACTCTTGTACAGGCAAAAACGCCGCCAAACTATGCCAATAAATCTAAAAGATGAGCCAGTAGGCATCCGAAGAACAGCTTCGGAGGGGCTAAGGAGTTGGTATTACAACTTGTGCAGACGCCTTATATGGGGTGCCTGCACAAGTGGGTGTGCCTTCCGGGATGTCTGTATGTTTGCTTATCCCGGATTGGCAATGTCACGTGGTTCGATTGTCTTTATTTGCCGTCGAAATCTTGTCCGGATGTAGGTGCTGTCGATTTTACAAACCCGGGAGGGTGGGGTCGGGGAGCAGGCGGAAGGTCATACGGTGTAGCGGCGATGGTCCGTATCGGGCTATGGCGGCGCGGTGGTCGGCGGTGGGATATCCTTTGTTCGTGTCCCAGTGGTACATGGGATAGCGTCGGGCGGCCTCGTCCATAAAGGCGTCACGGCCGGTCTTGGCCAGTACGGAGGCGGCGGCGATGTTTCCGAAGCGCCCGTCGCCTTTGACAAAGGTCTGCCACGGAACGTCGCGCCAGGGCGTAAAGCGGTTACCGTCTACGATGACGGCGCCGGGGGCTGTGGCCAAGGCGTCCAACGCACGGTGCATTGCCAGGATGGATGCGCGCAGGATGTTGATGCGGTCAATCTCGGTGTTGTCTACCACGCCTATGCCGTAGGCTACGGCTTCGGACATTATGATGTCGCGCAGGGCCATACGGCGTGCTGCGCTCATCTGTTTTGAATCGTTGAGCCACGGATGTGTAAATCCGTCGGGCAGGATTACGGCGGCTGCGTATACCGGCCCGGCAAGGCATCCGCGACCGGCTTCGTCGCATCCGGCTTCGTGTATGCCCGTGCAGTAGCAGGAGGGTAGGTGTAATGGCTCTTTTCGCTTGGTCATTTGGCTATCGGGTGTATTGTTGTTGGCGCTCGGACGCCGTGTCTGTGTTTCGGCGTGCGTTTTTGCGAGCGGATACTGCAAATGGATTTTGCCGGTATCTATGGCAGGCGTCTGAGGCAAGTGTATAGACGAAAAGAATGAGTAGCCGAAAACTGACCGAAGTCAATTAGACGATTACTCATTCTCCTCTCTCCTCTGGCGGTATGGACGGGACTCGAACCCGCGACCCCCTGCGTGACAGGCAGGTATTCTAACCAGCTGAACTACCACACCGTGGAAAAATTCCTTTCTTGCGATTTCAAAAATTGGCGTCGACCTCTGTCGACTTCGGTCTTTCGCAAGGCAGACCGTTTTTGCTTTTGCGATGCAAAGTTACGGCTCTTTTCGTTTACCACCAAATTTTTTGCTAAAAAAAACGAAAAAATTTTTTCGGTGCTTTGCTGATATGTGGTTACATCGCTGTGTATAAGGCTGTTGGCTGCAAAGTGGCGGCGGCGCTTATTGCGGCCGTTGCGAGGACGGCTACGGCAATAAGTATCCAAGACACCTCTTTTCGCTGATTCCAGCATATCCATGCGCACACGGCAGTGGCGGCGGTATATGCCGGGAAGGCCCACATGAGTGGGCGCAGCGGACTGTCCGTAGCCGTGGCGAGTACCAATATCGGCCCGACGATGCCGGCCAGAGCCACGAATACGCAAAGCAGCGTCACCCACCATGGGCGCGGTTGTCGTGGAATGTCGCTCATTTCTTTTGCTTTTTGGCTTGTTTTTTACTCTCGAGGTATGCAGCCACGGAGGCTTCGATGCCGCGTTCCAGCGAGAACTGCGGCTTAAATCCGAAGTCGTGTTGTGCGGGTGTGATGTCGCAGGTCCAGTTGCGCTGGCGCATAATCTTGAATTTGTCGCGGTTGAGCGTAGAGGCCTTGCCGCGGGCCACGCCTATTTTTTCGGCGACGACACTGGCGGCATACACCGCCCACATGGGCAGGCATACGGGGATGACGGCGCGTCGGTGCAGGTGTCGTGCCACGATTTGGCGGAACTCTTTTTGCGAGTACGAGCGGTCTTCGCTGATGATGTATTTGTGGTGCAGTACCTTTTGATCCGGTGCGGCTATGGCGTCGAACATGGCTTGTACCAAGTCGTCTACGTATATGAAGGTGAGCATCTGGCGCTTGTATCCGACGGCAAAGTCCCAATGGGCGTCGATGCTTTTGATCATCATTAGATAGTCCTTTTCGTGCGGTCCGTAAACGCCGGTGGGGCGGAAGACTATCCACGGCACATCGGGATGGGTGTCCAGGTAGGTTTCGCTCTTGATTTTAGAGACGCCGTAGCGGGTGTTGGGCTGTGGAATGGTGGTGTCGTCCAAGGGTCGACCGGAGTCTTCTTCGGCCGGGCCGAGGGCGCTGAGCGAGCTCATATACAGCAACTTGTCCGGCAGTCGGCTGTCGCGGCGCAGTACTTCCACAAAATCGGTGAAGTACTGATAGTTGATACGGTTGAAGTCCAGGAAATTGGCGCATTTGGTCGCACCGAGGTTCCAGATGATGTATTGCCAGCGTCCGCCGGGAGCTTGAGCGGCGAGGGTGGCGGCCACGGCTTCGGGGTTGTCGTAATCGAGTATGACGAAGTGCAGGCGCGGATCGTCGAGGTAGCGCCGCGAGGTGGAGGCGCGTACGCCCACCCAGGTGTCGTATCCTAATTCGAGGGCGCGGCGAGCGATAAATCCGCCGATAAATCCGCCGGCTCCTACGATGAGCAGCGTCTTTGTTTGTGTTGCGTTGTCTTGCTGTATCGTAGCGCTGTCTTGTTGTGTCATTGTGTCGTGTGTATGCGTAAGTGGTTTATGGTGTGTGAGGAGAGGTGCTATGATTGGCGAACGGCGTCAAGGGCTTTGAGATACGTCTCCATGGTTTGCCGGGCAAAGGTCTCGGCATTGAAGCGTCGTACGTATCGCAGTCCGCTGTCGGCCAATGATTGGCGCTGTCGGCTGTCGCCGCATATTCGTGACAATGCGTCGGCCATGGCATCGATGTCATCGGGGGCGACGTACAGAGCTCCCGGTCCGCCGGCTTCTTCGAGACAACTGCCGGTGGCGGCCACTACGGGTGTGCCACAGCTCAGAGCCTCGACTACGGGCAGTCCGAAGCCTTCGTAGCGCGAAGGGTAGGCGGCACATGTGGCGGCGCTGTATAGTGCCGGGAGGTCGGCAAAAGGTACGCCCTCGAGGATGTGCAGGCGGCCTTGCAAGCCGTGTGCGGCGGCATAGCGGTCGATGTCGCGGGCATAGGGGGTGCGGCGGCCTACGAGCACCAGGTGGATGTCGCTGTCCAATGCGGCCAGTGCTTGTACGGTCAGCAGCTGATTTTTTCGAGCTTGGATGGTGCCTACACCGATGATGTACCGTTCGGGCAGGTTGTAGCGGCGTCGGATGTCTATACGGGCGTATTCGCCGGCAGGGACAAAGGCGGCGTCGACACCTTGGTAGATGATGTCGATTTTGGCCGGGTCGATGCCGTAGTCGTTCACCAAGTCATCACGTGTGCAGCGGCTGATGGCGATAATGCGCGTGGCGTTGAGGGCGCTGTGCCGATACTTATAGTCGTAGATGGCGCGGTCCAAGGCTTTGTAATCCTTGGGGCAGCGCCGCCAGATCAGGTCGTGTATGGTCACCACGGAGGCCAGCGACGAAATGCGGCGAATGTTCAGCGGCAATTCGTTGGACAACCCGTGGTAGATGTCCACGCCCATATCGGCCAATTGGCCTGTAATGTCGAAGGTGCGCCATAGGGCGCCGAAACGCCGGTCGATGGCTTTGGCCGGCTCGACAAGGCTGACGTCCGGACGTTCGAGGAGGGCGGCAAGGCGCGAGGCGTCGCCGCCGGGAGACATCACGGCGTAATCGTGGTCGGGATAGGTCGCGGACAGCGCTTCGATGGCGTAGCGGCTGTAGTTGCCCAGCCCGGTGGAATTGCGTACGGCGCGTTTGCCGTCAAAAGCTATCTGTAGTTTTTCCATACCCAAAGGTACGCTTTTTTTTGAAAATAACGCTTGTCAGACAGCGACATTGCATATCGTAGTGATCCTATCGCTTTACCGAAAAAACTCCCTCGCGGGGTGGAAAGTCCGTCTTAATAATGGAAGGACGATCCGCCGAGGAATTCGCGCAGCAGCGACGTCGGCGGCAGTGTGCGATTGTCGATTTGCGGGAAGTAGCTCAGGAATTTGCGCAGACGGTATGCCTGAGCATACTCGGGTTGGTCGCAGGACACTTCGCCGAGAATTTCGCAGGCATATTGACGGATAACGCCCAGTTCGAAGAGCAACGACGAATTGAAGGTGGTGTCGGCGTTTTCCTGATAGGGGAATATCCATTTTTCTTCGCCGCGGCGCACGCTGGGCCAGCGACGTATGGTTTCGGCGGCGCCGATGTTGCGATATTTGTAATCGCGTACTATGCGGCGCAGCAGGCGGTTGTCGGTGGTGGGTACCCAGTTGTGGTCGTCTATGGTCAGGGTGGTCAGCGCCGAGACATAGATGCGGAATTTGTCGCTCTCGGCTATGGACGGTGTCAATTCGGGATTGAGGCCGTGGATGCCCTCGATGAGAATGACGCTGTCGGCGCCCAGGGATATTTTATCACCTTTGTACTTGCGTGTTCCGGTAGTGAAGTCGTAGGTGGGAAGGTTGACTTCTTTGCCGTTAAGCAGGTCTTGGAGGTCGCGGTTGAAGGTGGCCAAGTCCAGGGCGTATAGCGACTCGTAATCGTAATCGCCGTCGGCGTCGCGCGGCGTGTGCTCGCGGTCTACAAAGTAGTTGTCGAGCGAAATCATCACCGGACGCAACAGGTTGGTCATCAGTTGTATGGCCAGGCGCTTGGTGGTCGTGGTCTTGCCCGAGGACGATGGCCCGGCTATGAGTATGATGCGTGCGCCGCCCTGACGGTGTCGACGCGTGATTTCGTCGGCTATGGCGCCGATGTATTTTTGGTGTAAGGCCTCGGCGACATTAATCAGGTCGCGTGTGCGGCCGTCGGCGGCTACGCGGTTCAGTTCGCCCACGTTGCTCACGCCGAGTATTCGGTTGAAGTCGAGGTAGTCGGTGAAGGCCTTGAACATTTTGTCCTGTACTATGGGCTCCGGCGTCTGCGTGGGATTGGCCGGGTCGAGGGAGCGCAGCAGCATCCCGTCTTTGTAGGCGGTGAGTGCAAATACGCCTATATGTCCGGTCGAGGGTGCCAGGCATCCGTAGTAGCTGTCGGCGATATCGCCCAGGGTGTAGTACTTGGTGTAAAGATCGTGGATGGTGGACAGCACAAGAACCTTATCGTCAAGTCCTTGCTCCTTGAATATCTCGATGGCTCGTTGGGTGGGCACCTCATGCAGCACGAAGGGTATATCGGCTTGGTGCAGCCTGTGCATTTCGGCCTCAATGTCGCGGATGGTTTCCTCGGTGGTCTCGATGCCGATGACGCGGCAGAAGTATCCGTGCGAGATGCTGTGCATCATCTTGAGCTTGGCCCCGGGATACAGCCTGCGTATGGCGCAGTACAGCATCATACACAGCGAGCGTACGTAAGCGCGTCTGCCCGAGTCGTGCGTGGAAGGCAGCATCTCGATGGTCTTGGGGTTGTATACGCGGTAGGAGAGTGATTCGGTCTTGTTGTTGACGCGTACGCATATCGGATCAAAGCCCAGAGTGTCACGCATTTCCGAGGCTAATTGACCCAAGGAAGAGCCTTGGGCGACGGTGATGTCCGTGCCGGTATTGTTGCAGTGCAGAGTGACTGTCGGTGTTGTCATGTGTCTTATTTTGAGGGTTTGAAGAGTCTTTTGAGCATACGATGGCGACGCTTGCCGCGCAGGTAGCCTTGCAGCCGCTCCAGTGCCTCGGCTTCGGCCTTTTCGGGGCTGATGTCGGCGGCAATTGCATAGCGGCGTGCGAGGTCGGCGGTGGCCTCGGCGCTCTCGATGTCTATGCGGCTGAAGTTGTCCATCAGGCGTTTGAGGCTATGGACGCCGAAGGTCATACGGTTGATGTCTATGAGGTAGAAGCGATATACGCCGTTTTCTTTGCGGTACAGGATGTTGCCGGGCGAAAAATCTTTGTGATATACTCCGGCGCAGTGCAGACGCACCATGTATTGTGCCAGCGCGTCCAGCACCGGAGACATGGCCGCGGCATCGCGCAGATGCCATAGGCGCAGGTCCTCAGCCCCGTCAATTTGGCGACAAATGTAGTAGCTGCGAGTGAGTCGTGCTCCGCTATGTATCTCGATATATGCCACCGGGTCGGGGGTGTCAAAGCCCATGGATATGAGGCGTAGGGCGTTTGCGTAGGAACGTCGTGCCTTGCTGAGTCGCAGGTGTGTGTATACCAACGAATTGACAAATGACGGTGCGTGAAAATCCTTGATACTCAGGCGTATGCCGGCGTCTGTATCCAGCGAGTATACTGTATTGCGGGCGTGGTATACTTCTGTCGCTTCGGTGGGCACGCCCTTGTCGGCGATGGCCTGTATCAGCGGCGTCAGGGCGGCGTATTTTGGCGATATGATTATCTTGGCTTTCATTGTGTTGTGCCTGTCTTGTCTGTTATAGTGCTAAGCCTTTTATAGAGCTGAGCTTGTGTTATGCTGTGCCTGTCTTTATGATGCTGACTCGGTCTTTTGCGGGCTTATTTTTTGAAATAATTGGAGCTGATGATTAGGTCACTGATGGTGTACATGCGGCGCTGATGGTCGAGTGTGGCCTTGTCGGCGCCCGATGTATCGCCTACGAATTTGCCCTGAGCATTGATGGTGAAGGGCAGCTTGGCGGGGTCGAGGATACTTTGGCCGAGGCCGCGCCATTCGTAGTCATCGAGGCCGAGCAGGTCGAGTAGGGTGGGGTATAGGTCTATCTGGCCCATAGTGGGTTCGTATCGCTTGGCCACGGGGCTGTTGAGTACCACCAGGGGTACGTATTGCTCGGGCGAGAGCCAGGCGGCAACGGCGGGATTCTTGACGAAAGCGGCACGATCGACGCCTATGCCTTCGTGGTCGCCGGTGATGATGATGGTGGTGTTGTTGTATTGTCCGGAGGCTTTGAGTCGGCGGACAAAGTCGCCGATGGCGCGGTCGGTGTAGTTGGCCACTTCCATGTAATGGCGCAGACGCTCGGGTATGGCGTTGCTGAACCGTACATTCTTGAACTCGTCGGGTATGACGAAGGGGGTATGTCCCGAGTAGGTGACGCATTGCAGCATCGTGTGTCCGTGCGGCGGCCACATTGACGGGTCGGAAATCTTTTGGGCGCTTTGGCGCAGGAACGAAGTATCGCCCAGGCGTCCGCGCGGCCCGGTCTTGATGTCGAGCACGAAGTTGGGCTTGTCGTAAATTTCGTATCCAAAGTCTTGTGCCACAATGGCTACGTTCCAGACGGTGCGCTTGTCCACCGTGAAGGACATCACGTGTGCATCGTTGCCGTATTTTTGCTTCCACGCCTTATCGAGGCTGCGGTAGACGTTGTGCGGAAAGCGGTAGGAGTAAGCCCCGTATTCGACGGGCAGCAGTCCGGTGTGAAGTATCAACTGTGCATCGATACTGCGTGCGCCTTTGACTTGTGATAGGACGTGCGGCGCATATAGGGTGGTGCTGTCGCGCAGCAGGGCGTTGATGTTGGGCGTCAATTCCTGTCCTTCGACGCTTGTCTCGAATACCCAACTTTCGAGGCTTTCGCAGAGGATGATAATGACGTTGTCCTTGGGTTGAAGTCGTGCCGGGCGGTACGTAGCGCCCGGGCGAGTGGCTATCCATCGGTCGATTTCGGCACGTAATTGCGGCGTCAGTTCAACGGTGCCGCGCATCCATTCGTAGGCC
>CAVEDT010000037.1:0-9256 GCA_963614475.1 Roseburia faecis | reverse complement strand
GCCGTAAGACGACCATTGTCCCAGCGCTTGATATAATCGGCCTCCATCGCATATCCCTGGTTACGGTCATAGATATCAGTGGACACGTCCGTGAGTAAATCTCCGGAGGCAGCATCACGCTCCACATAACTGCTGTATGTACGGCCCATATCCCATGACGCGTTCAAGTCTACCACCAGTGATTGGCGATGAGGAAATTTTTGTTCCAGATAAGCGCCGAATGCCGGCGAGGTGCCGTTGGTGCCCGTAATATCTTGCAACAAGATATTCGGGCGTCCGTCGCTCATCGACATCAGTCCGTCAAATTCGTCACCGGTCTTAATGTTCCTATTTATGGCGAAGCCTACGTATATTGTCGTAGTGTCAGGTTTTATATAGCTGTAAGTCAAATTGGCACCTGCAAAACTGTTATCCAACTTTCCTCCTTGAGCTTTCTCGTTGCGTGTTAGCGACGTCCCGTCTGCATAGGTGAAACGCTCCATATAGTCACGGTATATGTCAAGATCACTGGTGAGCTTGTATTCGCCTCCTACCTCCCATTGCGAACGTCCGTAATTGAGCTTGACGTTGGCATTATACTGTCCCCATTTGGTCGTCAGCGCCGGCATGGCATCCGCCATGAACGATCCGCCGGCATCGGGGTTGCGTACGATGAAGTTCAATACGGCGTATGCCCCGTTATAGCGCAGCCCCGGCTCGGTAATCCATTCAACGCGCTTGATGCTCTGCGGAAGTAGCGCCTTCACTTGTTTGACGGTAGCCTCGCGTCCGTTGATGCGCACTTGTACGCTCTGACCGGCTGAAGTCACCGTCCCCATCACCTCGTTGACCTCCAAGGACGGAATCATCATATTACGTAGCAGCGTCATACCGTTCTTGGAATGTTCAACGGCACTACTGCTCGGGAAATACAAGTCCATATCGGATTTGCGTACGACTTTAGGCGCTTGTATAACCACTTCTTGCAGTTCTTCTATTTGCGTTGTGTCTGCCTGTTCCGGTATCGTGTCTGCCGACACACTCTGTGCCGCAGCGGGTAGGCATACTGCCGAGAGAACGAGTGCCGAGAGTGCCGGTTTTATCGATTTGGTTGGTTTCATTATTCTTGTGCTTGTTTTGTTGTCTTATTATGAATTGTTCCTTTGGATGGCCTCCACATATTAGACGCAACAAAGGGTGTTTTGTGACACCACCTCACAAAAAAAGCAGAAGCCGTATTGGCTTCTGCTTACAAAAGCATTTAGATGTCAACCTGTTATGTAGAATTATCTAATGCTATTTTTTGAAGAAATAAGCGGCTTTTCCTCCGATGCGGAGTATGTACGTTCCCATAGGAATAGTTGTAATGTCTATCGTTTGCACATTTGCTCCTTGTCCCTGCATTTGCATCACCAAGGCGCCGTTCAGTCCGTATATCTCGATATTGTCGCTTAGAATATCCGAGCTTTCTACGGTCACGGATGAAGTCGCATACGTCGGATAAACCTTGAAAACATCGGTTGTATTATCCCGAACATCCACTACCGCACTTGTGCCGTTGCTTATAGGTGCGGCGGTCTTGGCTGTTTCTTTTGTGATAAAGTCGTTGGATGAGGCGTATACGGCGCGAACGTGATACTGCAGATTTTGAGGATTGTGCTTGGTGACGTATGTACATACAGCCTCGGTTTGTTCGGGTGTTTCCCGACGTCCGAAGGCAAACCCTTTCTGTCCGAAGTTGTAAGTACCGGGGATGTGTGCTTCCGTCCCGGCCGACACCATATTCTGCCCTACTATATAATATAAGTCTTCGGGAGTTTGCCAATCGATGCCGTTGGCACTATATTCTACCACATAGTAAGATACAGGCTCGCGCGAGGCACCACCGTCGTCTGCTGCATCGAAGTTTATGTCTACGCGCCAGCTACCTTTATTGGCACCGCTACCACTATAATACTTGACATTAGGTTGTCCGAGGTCTACAGGATAGTCGTGCTGTGCCGTCTCTGTGCCGATAGGCACTTCGTACATATCGCGCGGACTGTACATGCCGAACAGAACTTCGGCCTCAATCTCGTGTCCGATGCAATACTCGTACGTATTGTAGTCGCGCTCGAAGGTGAAGGCATACGAAGGCTGAAATACATACGTTACATTTTCGTTTTCGTCATAGTGTACATCCGGGTCGATGAATTGTTCGGATATAATGTTGCCTTCTTTGTCTCTTATGTATATTATATAGCAATTGAAGTCTTTGACGTCATTGTCATTAATTTCGTTCAACTGTTCTTCTGTCAGCGAATTGAAGGACACCGTTGCTATAAAGTGTGTGATGTCTGTATGGTCTTCATTATATCCGGTTTCGATAGTTGTCTTCAGCGCAATATTGGGCATCGTGTAACGGATACGAAACAAGCCGCCGTCACAATCGAGGGCATACATCGTGAGCGTCCGACCATCAATGTAATAGTCACAGGCCGTTGTTCGGATATTGTTCTGGGAATGAATGCTGTAGTTGTCTGACACACGCCCGATGCAGGTTGTCTGTTTACCTTTGCCGTCTCCGTTGGTAAAATCTGTACCTTCGGTGTAGTCTGTCAGCGTAATCATCGGCGTATTCCAAGACTCGGTATGGTCTTCCAAGTTGTTTATGTCATTGCAGAAGTTTATGCTCAGCGCAAGTTTACGGTCTGAATATACAAAGTGCCGCTGACCTATGCCATTGGGTGCGCCCAACCCGGTAGACGACAACTGATTGATAAGCGCCCCGTCCGCGGAGTAATGGCTGCCGTACGAATTGTTGGTTATGATCCAGAACGAGCCGTCTTCTTGCGGATCTATGCATGCATAGGCGTCCGTGATTCCAAGATATGGCAATGTGATAATCCTTTCGGCCCTAAGTTTCCCGTCCGTACCAACGGCAAGTACTCGGACAAACGTCGTATTTCCATTGTCCTCAAGCAGATAGATGTTACCGTTACCCGGATGAGACCCCATATCTTTGACATCGTCTGTCGAATCATAATTCTCCCTATACACTTTCACCGGAGCGCTGTCTTCATTGTCCCAGCGGTAGATTGTCGCTGTCGTGCCGACAATAGCAAGTCCGTACACCTTTCCATTGAAGCGACAAAGGTGTTTGAGTCGTTCGCTTATGCCCGTAAGGTCGGCTTCGCGTACCAGCGAATACTTTACATGCTTCTCGTTGTCATCGACTTTGTCTATGCCTCCGTCGTTAATTATTTTGACCGAAGCAACGCCGTTTTCGTAGGCAAGTATCCATAGGTGCGTACCAAGCGCCGTCATGTCATAGCATGCATTGGCGGCTATATTGTCTGTCTGCCCTTGGGCCGGCCACCAGCCACGGACATATTGACTGGTCTTTGAGTCGTGTGATGCTGTACCGGGTATCAGAAACCGGTCTGCCTTCGCCTGAATAACAGAGGCCAAGATTACTGCGCCAAGCATAAAATGCCGGCATAAGCATTTGAATGTCAAGTTCATGATTTGTCTTGTTAATTAATTAGATACCTGAAATCTAAACACTCGTTACGCTATCGTATGGTGTGCCGCACAATCTGCGACAAAAGATTACACCATACGTGTATGCCATTAGATGGCACACTTATCGCTTTTAAAGAAATTTTTTGTACTACGGAAAAACCGTACCTGAATGAGTTTGACGAGGTGTTATTTGATGTCCCTCGCTTTATTTTGCGTGCAAAATTATAAACTCTTGCAATACCCGAAAAATTAATTAATGTTTATTCGTTTATTTTTAGCTAATTTTACATAATGGGGCTCACTTTTATTCTCAATATAATAGTGAGAATTTGAGAATTAATGAGTATTTTTGCAACGACAAGACATAATATGTCTCCGACTCTTATGTCTCCTATATAAAAAGCTGAAAATTAATACATAATACACTTATGACACACACGACAACATCTATGCTCAAACGCTGTGGCGCCATTGCCGCAAGTGCTCTTATGTGTATGGCTATGACCGTCGATGTTCCGGCACAACGGCTCACCATACTGCACACCAATGATACTCATTCGCACATAGACCCTGACAGCAAAGGCCTCGGCGGCATACTGCGCCGCAAGGTGGTTATAGATAGTGTGCGTGCCTGTGTTCCTTATGTAAGCGTTATTGATGCGGGCGATATTGTTCAAGGCACTCTTTATTTCAATCTGTATAAAGGCAAGGTCGAAAATGCGTTGATGAATGAACTGGGATACGATATTCGTATTCTGGGTAATCACGAGTTCGATAACGGGTCGGAGCAATTGGCCGAGAATCTTCGCGGAAGCCACGCTACGCTGCTATCTACAAATTATGATTTCAGCGGCCCGCTCGCCGGAATATTCCAAAGATATCGCATCGATACTATCGGTGAAAAACGCGTAGGATTTATCGCGCTTAACCTCAATCCTAAAGGCATGGTTATGGAGGGCAGCTACGATGGCGTCCGCTATCGCGACATAATCAGCAGTGCCAATGCCGCCGCAGCCTATCTGAAATATGTAGAAGGCGTAGATGCTGTCATTGCAATCACTCATATAGGATATAACCCCGACGGAGAAGGTACTATCGGAGATGTGGCTCTTGCCAAAGCGTCTAAAGATATTGATGTTATCATCGGCGGTCACAGTCACGATGTCATCGATCCGGCACATCCTAAGGCCGGAATGCCGTGGCGCATTGCTAATGCCAACGGAGACAGCGTCTTGGTTGCTCAAACCGGCAGATACGGCGTTAATATCGGACGTATCGTCATCAACCTGTCGGACAATAACAGCACTGAATATTCGCTTATTCCGATTGACGCTCGCCTTGACAACCGAGTAGACCGCGAACTTGAGCAAAGCCTTGAGCCTTATCGTCACGGAGTAGATTCGCTGATGCATGTACCCACCGGCCGTCAAGCGGCCATAGACTTGCCCGCCGATGGCTCACAGCTGTTGAACTTTGTTTCGGACTTCATATACAATCGAGGTAATAAACTGCTCTCGGCCAATAAACTTGCTAAGGCTGACTTTGCGATAATAAACAAGGGCGGCATACGTCACGATATGGCTAAAGGCGAGATTACAGAAGGTGGATTGATAACCATGATGCCGTTCACAAATTACATTCAAGTGGTAGATATCAAGGGTTCGGATCTGATGTCTGTATTTGACGTCATGGCCTCGACCAATGGTAACGGCGTCAGCAAAGGCGTCGATGTGGCTTTTGATCCGCAGACTAAGAAAACCGTGTCCGCCAAACTCCACGGCAAAAGCATCGACCCGAACAAAACGTATCGCGTTGTAACCATCAACTATCTTGCCGGAGGCGGTGACTATATGACCGGCTTTACGCACGGAAAGATTGTTGCATCTTCCAAAGATAAGGTCTTTGACGAATTGGTGGATTATGTACGCAACGACAAGTCCCTACCCCGTCGCTTGAATCCGGACAAAACAGTCCGTATGCATCCTATCAAATAACATTTCATCTCAAAATACGACAAAATTCAGCCGTCACTGTTCACAATGCTTTGCGCATCGACTGTGACGGCTGAAGTAAATAGTAACGATAATATGACTATATCTCGTTTCCTTACAACATCAACTACTACACTGCTTACCCTCATTGCATCGGTATGCATTGTAGCCGCGCCGATATCTACGCCCGCCAAGCACATCGCGCCCAAACATAAGGTCAACATCGCAACCCGTGCGGATGAAGCGGCATGCAATCGCTGGGTCGATTCGGTATACAAATCACTGTCTCCGCGCCAAAGGGTTGCCCAATTGTTCTTCCCCAAAGTTGTACCTACACGCGGGGACGTATCACGCGCATCGCTGCGGTCTTTGGTCAAAGACAACGAAGTCGGCGGACTTATCTTTACCGAGGGATTTATCGACCAGTATGCCGATATGACGAATTATGCTCAGGCTCAGGCACGCGTTCCGTTATTGATGACTTTCGACGGCGAATGGGGCCTGCGTATGCGTATACCCAAGACTCCGCGTTTCCCTCACAATATGGCACTGGGCGCCATACACAACGGCGAGGCCCTGATGTATGAATATGGACGAGAGATGGCTCGCGAATGTCGAATGATGGGTATACACGTCAACTTTGCACCCGTAGCCGATGTTAATTCCAATCCTGACAACCCGGTGATTTCGTATCGTTCTTTTGGCGAAGATCCTCAAAAGGTTGCCGCACTTGTCTGTGCCTATTCGCGCGGACTGGAGGATGGCGGCGTGCAGGCTGTTGCCAAGCACTTCCCGGGACACGGAGATACCAATAGTGATTCGCATAAGACGCTGCCTACATTGACGCGCACCAAGCACCAGATGGAACAGGTGGAGTTAGTACCTTTCCGTCGCTTCATTGCCGACGGGCACAGCGGGATTATGACTGCACACCTTGCCGCACCGGCTTACGACCAAAGCGGCACTCCGGCTTCGCTGTCACGCAAAATTACCATCGGACTATTGCGCGATGAACTGGGCTATGATGGTCTGATTTACACTGACGCGCTTGGTATGAAAGGCGCAACAGAGGCTGTCGCCAATCCATGCGTGGCCGCATTGCGCGCCGGGGCCGATGTGCTTTTGTGCCCATCAAATACGGCTAAGGATATAGATGCAGTAATGGCCGCCATCGCTTCCGGCGAGATCTCGGCCAAAGAAGTGGAGACTCATTGCCGTCGAGTTCTTCGATACAAGTACTACCTCGGGCTGGCAGACTACACTCCTATTAACTGCAATAATCTACCGGAGCGCATCAACAGCGTCGGTGCAGCCGATTTGCTGCGCCGCCTTGCCGAGGGCGCAATCACAGTCATACGTAACGAACACGATGTCCTGCCTTTGCGTCATCTTGAGAAAAAGAGCATTGCAATCGTGAGTATCGGTGCCGATGCTTCTAACGATTTCAGCAACACTTGTCGCCGCTATGCACCGGTGGATTTATATACCTCTCGTGCCGGGGCTTTCAGTGCGGCTGATATTGCTGCTATATGTAAGCACAATACTGTTATCGTTGGTGTATTCAACGACAAGGGGTCGTCGCGTCAAGCCCTGAATGCTTTATCTAAGGCTGTCAAGGGCAAAGGCGCAGGCAAGATGTCGCTCATCGAAGCGTTTTTTGTCAATCCTTACAAGATGTCACGTCTTAAAGGTGGTGCTTTGGGTCATGAACAATCGTTGGTATTGGCTTATGACGACACTCCCGAGTTGCGTCGGGCCGCTGCCGAAGCCGTCTTCGGCGGCATTGAAGTCTCGGGCACTCTGCCTGTCAATCTGCACGGTATAGCCAAGATTGGCACCGGTCACCGCCTGCATAAGACACGTCTTGGCTATTCATCTCCCCAAGCTCATGGAATGAATGCAGCACTTACCGACAGCATTGATGCCATAGTCGGCGAGGCCTTGGCCTCAGGCGCTTTCCCCGGATGTCAAGTTGTAATCGGTCGCGGCGGTGACATCGTGGTTGACCGCTCGTACGGACGCCTCACTGCCGGAGGTGATATGGTGACACCTTTCACTATGTACGACCTCGCATCTGTCAGCAAGGCTATGGGCACGCTGTCGGGTATTATGGCTGCCGTGGATCATGGGAAAATAGATGTGGATGCCAAGGCTTCACAATATATTCCCGCTTTGGCGGCACGTAAGGACGGAAAGCAGGATATCACCATACGCCAATTGCTGTATCATGAGAGCGGAATGCCGGCGGCACTTAATATGTTTGATATGATGATGGATACGGCTACATACGCACGTCCGCTACTGGTACACCGAAAGGACAGCCTACACTCCATATTGGTACAACGCGGTCTGTATGGCGCGACCTCTGCAAAATTGCGCCGAGATATCACCTCGCCTGTACGTACGGCTCAAATGGATATTGCTGCGGCCGACGGTATATATGTCGGACAATGCACCTACGACAGCGTGATGCAGCGCATTTACAATATACCGCTTCGAGCCTCCAAACGTTACAACTACTCGTGCCTCAATTTTGCATTACTCATGGATGCCGAACAGTGGGCTACCGCGACTCAGCATCAACAGTGGTGTCGCACCCATCTTTGGGCTCCTCTGGGCATGACTACAATGTGCTACCGACCGTTAGTCGACCATCCGCGCTCTCAGATTGCGCCTACCGAAAAGGATACATACCTGCGCCGTCAGACCGTTTGGGGATATGTACACGACGAAATGGCAGACTTCAGCGGCGGCGTGCAAGGCAATGCCGGCCTTTTTGCAAATGCGGACGACCTTGCCAAGATGTGCCAAATGTGGCTTAACGGCGGCGTATATGGCGGCGACAGAATTCTGTCGGAACGCACAGTCAAACTCTTTACAACAGACCAAAGCACTACATGCCGCCGAGGTCTGGGCTTTGACAAACCGGATACGACCAATCCCGACAACTCGCCCACTTGCGACGAGGCTACTGCCGAGACATTCGGCCACCTTGGTTTTACGGGTACGGTGTTTTGGGTAGACCCAGCCAATGACATGTTTTTTATCTTCCTATGCAATCGCGTCAATCCCACGCGCGACAACGATGCTTTCAATGCTTGCGGTATACGTCCGCGTCTGTTCAGCCAGGTATATCAAGCATTGAAGAATGTCAACGGTGAGTCTACGCAGAAGTAAAAAAATGATGTTTATCAATACAAAACTGATAGTCCGAACGTTATATATAGTACGTTATATATAGACTAAATTATATAGCCGACACTACATACAATATCTTAAAGTCACTACACATTATGAAATTCAATGTTTTAATCATCGTCCTGGGTGGCATCCTTGCTTCGGGATTAGCGTCATGTACCGACCGCTGTACCACCGAAGGTCAACCGGAGGCGGACCTTGCGTTTACGACCTTCCGGCGCAGCGCCACTTATTCACTCGTGGGTTCTGCCGCTGATTTTCTTAGCGACAAGGATGTCCAATTCTATGATTCGGTAAGTATCGTGATGCCTCTGCGTATCGCATCGGCCGACATTACGGCTTTGTGCGACAGCATCTGCGCATACGCTTTTGACTCCAAGGCGGGTACACCCGTTATGGGAGCGGCTGCCGCATGGATGCGTACACGTCCCTCCGAAGGCGGATACAAGGCTGTACCGGCTTCCGCCGAAAATGCCACAGCCCTTGGCGAAGCCAGTGTCAACGGTTTTGTGCATACACTGACGCCGTCGCTACTGGTCTACTGTGTACGCTCCGAGTCTCTTGAACCCGGCGCAGCTCACGGT
>CAVEDT010000036.1:5062-9436 GCA_963614475.1 Roseburia faecis | reverse complement strand
AATCTTGATAATTGCTCAATGGCTGAGCGTCGCCCTTGTGTGGCGGCGTGCAATCAAGGCTTTGCATGGCCGTGCGATGTTGTGGACATTACCGCGACTATCCCTTACGCGTCTGATGGCCAATGCTGTGGTCGCAATCCACACTATGCGTCACCACTCAGAGTACTACACCTGGCGCCACTGAAATACGTAGCATATAAATAACGCGGCGGAAGTTTCCCTCTAATGGATGCTTTCGCCGCGTTGTATTGTCCGGTTTGCGATGCCTTATTCGCGCAAGTTGCGCGATATGGAAACGGTGACACCACGCATCTGCGCCGGTATCGGCGGTGCGATTTTGGTAATGCTCACGGTTATTGACAGTATAGACGGGAAGGCCGTTGCAAGGGCGTCGATGACACGCCCGGCCGCATTTTCGAGTAGTGACGACGGCGTTGACATAGTTCGCCTGATAACGGCAATTACTTCGGCATAGCTGATGGCACTGAAAATATTGTCACTCATAACAGCCTTGGTCGCATCGTAGTTGAATACTACGGTAACGTCAAATTCGTTGCCGACAACGCGCTCCTGCTCAAGCACTCCGTGATTGCAGTGCAATCGCAGTTTGTCTATGGTTATTGTCGCTATGGTATCTTGCATGTGTGGCTATTTGCGGCGTTTGCTTTTTTTGATACTGTTGCGTTTGGCCTTGCTTTTGGGGCGTGCGGCGTTGGGCGACGGTTTGCTTATCGGTTTGCCCGTATGCGGATCTATTAGCACGAAGTCCAATTGCTTACGCTCGAGGTTGGCTTGTGCCACTTGTACGCTAACTTTGTCGCCAAGACGATAGCGATTGTTTTTACGGCGACCTACGAGGCAGTAGTTGCGCTCGTCCAACTCGTAATAGTCGTCCACGAGGTCGCGCACAGGTACAAGTCCCTCGCATTTGTTGTCGTCCAATTCGACATACAAGCCCCATTCGGTGACGCCGGAGATGACGCCGGTGTATGTCTGTCCAAGGTGGTCGCGCATATACTCCACTTGTTTGTACTTGATGGATGCGCGTTCGGCACCGGCCGCCAACTGTTCCATTTCGGAGCAATGCTTACACAATTCCTCGAGATGGTCCATATTTACCGAGCGTTGGCCGGCCTGATAGCGATCCAGCAGACGGTGTACCATCATATCCGGGTAACGGCGTATGGGCGAAGTAAAGTGCGTGTAGTATTCAAAGCCCAGTCCGTAGTGGCCTATATTATGTGTGGTGTATATGGCTTTGGCCATCGAACGTATTGCCAGAGTGGACAGTAGATTTTCTTCGCCCTTGCCCTTGATGTCGTGAATCATGCGGTTGATGCTGCGGTTGATTTCCTTGCTGCTTCCCTGACTCTTGACTTTGTATCCGAAGTTGCGTGACAGCGAGGCCAAATCCGAAAGCTTGCCGGGGTCCGGCTGGTCGTGTACGCGGAACACGAATGCTTTGGGCTTTTTACGTCCTACGGGAATGCCGATGGCGGCTGCTACGGTCTTATTGGCCAATAGCATAAATTCTTCGATGAGTTTATTCGCATCTTTTGACTCCTTGAAGTATACACCTATCGGGTGACCATTTTCATCAATATCAAAACGCACTTCCACACGAGCGAAGTCTACGGAGCCGTTCTCGAAGCGTAGTCGGCGGAGGGTCTTGGCCATGGAGTCAAGCGTCAGAATTTCGTCTGCATAGTCGCCTTTGCCGGTTTCGATGATTTCCTGCGCTTCTTCGTAGGTGAAGCGGCGATTGCTGCGAATGACGGTATGAACAATTTTATGGTTGACGACGCGTGCATCCGGGGTCATCTCGAATACCGTTGAGTAGGCGAGTTTGTCCTCATCGGGGCGCAACGAGCAGATGCCGTTGCACAGATGCTCGGGAAGCATAGGCACCACGCGGTCTACAAGGTATACACTGGTGGCGCGGTCGCGTGCCTCGCGGTCGATGATGGTGTCCGGCTTGACGTAATGCGTGACATCGGCGATGTGTACACCCACTTCATAGTTGCCGTTGGGCAGCTTGCGTATAGACAACGCGTCATCAAAGTCTTTGGCATCTTTGGGGTCGATGGTGAAGGTGGTGACTTGGCGCATATCCATTCGTTGTGCCACCACTTCGTCGGTGATGCCTGCATCTATGCGTGCGGCGGCATCTTCCACCGATTTGGGGTAAGAGTACGGCAACCCGAATTCGGCAAGTATGGCGTGTATTTCGGTATTGTTATCGCCGCTCTTGCCAAGTACATCGACTATCTCGCCGCGCGGATTTTTATCGTCTTCGGGCCAATCGGTGATGCGCACCACGGCTTTGTCTCCGGTGACTGCGCCCTTTAGTTTGCGTTTGGGGATGTATATGTCCGTGGCCAGGAACTTGCTATCGGTATTGAGTATGGCAAAATTGCCCTCTACTTTGATGGTTCCGATGAATGTCTGGTCTTTTTTCTCAACTATTTCGGTGACTATGGCTTCGGGCTCGACGCCGCGACGGCGTGCAGCGACGGTCACGCGTACACGGTCGCCGTTGAGAGCATGCATCGAATTGCGCTCGGCTACAAATATGCTTTCACCGTCATCATCGGTGATTACCGAATTTTTGCCGTTGGAGCGGCGTACAAATGTGCCCATAGCATCGACGCTGCGGCTGGGTCGCTTGTACTTGCCGGGGGCAATTTCGATGAGTTCGCCGTCAAAAGCAAGCTCGGCAAGGCGCAAGGCCACGGCACGCTGCTGGGCTTCGGCCGTAACGCCGAGGGCGGCGGACACTTGTTTGTAATTGAATGTCGTGACTGAAGGCTGTGCAATGTAGGCATCTACGGCCTTGCACAGTTTGGGGGCTTTGCGGGGCTGCCCTGCCTTGGTTGTGTCTTTGGACATGTGTCTATATATGAGGTGAGTGTAAGTGTTGTCTTAAAAGTTTTGACGCTTGCAGCCTCGGTGTAACCCTTTCGGTTAAGGCCAACGCCCCGAAGGAGCCTGGTGCGCAGGCTTCCGGGGCGTTGTGCGTTGGTGTTATGACAGCCTTGCATCGATGGCGCACCCGGAACGGGAGCGGCACCGTTTAGGCGTCGATATTTGCGTAATTGGCGTTCTGTTCGATGAATTCGCGACGCGGCTCGACATCTTCGCCCATAAGCATGGAGAATATGCGGTCGGCCTCAACAGCATCGCTGATGTTTACCTTCTTGAGCATACGATGTCCGGGAGCCATCGTGGTTTCGCGTAATTCCTTGGCGGACATCTCACCGAGACCTTTGTATCGCTGTACCGTGGTCTTGGTTCCATGCTCGTCAATGAATTGCTGAAGCTGTTGATCGGTCCAGCAGTATTCCTCAAGCTTGCCCAGCTTGCACTTGTACAACGGTGGGGTGGCCAGGTAGAGGTAGCCGTTCTCGATAACCGGACGCATACGACGGAAGAAGAATGTCATCAGCAGCGTTGCAATGTGCGCGCCGTCGACATCGGCATCGGTCATAATGATAATCTTGTGGTAAGCCAACTTTGAGACGTTTGGTTCGTGCGGATCCTCCTCGGTGCCTATGGTGACACGCAGTGCACGGAATAGGTTGGCAATTTCTTCGTTCTCAAAGACTTTGTGTTCCATTGCCTTCTCAACATTGAGAATCTTGCCGCGCAGCGGAAGTATGGCCTGGTAGCGACGGTCGCGAGCATCCTGAGCCGTACCGCCTGCCGAATCACCTTCGACGATGAATATTTCGCAATCCTCGGCCGTACGCGACGAGCAGTCGCTGAGCTTGCCGGGAAGTCCGCCGCCGCAAAGAGGCGATTTGCGCTGGATGCGCTGGCGTGCATTGTATGCGGCTTGACGAGCCTGTGCAGCCAGAACGACTTTATTGACAATGAGTCGTGCTTCGCGCGGATGCTCCTCCAGGTAGGTACCCAGCGCATCGGATACTGCCGTTTGGACGGCACCGATGACTTCGCTGTTGCCCAATTTTGTCTTGGTCTGACCCTCGAATTGCGGCTCCATGACCTTGACCGAGATGACGGCCGTAAGACCTTCGCGGAAGTCGTCGCCATTGATTTCAACCTTGGCATTCTTCAGCAAGTTGTTGTCTTCGGCGTACTTTTTGAGGGTGGAAGTGAGACCGCGACGGAATCCGGTGAGGTGGGTACCACCCTCTATGGTGTTGATATTGTTGACAAACGAATAGATTGTCTCCGAGTAATTCGTATTATACGTCAGAGCCACTTCGATGGGCACACCTTGGCGCTCGACGTTGAGGTCGATAACATCGCCGATAAGTGATTCCTTATTATGGTCGATATATTCGACGAATTCGCGTAGGCCTTTGGCGCTATAATATGTCTCGCTGTGAGGTTTACCGTTAGCGTCAAGTT
>CAVEDT010000036.1:0-5052 GCA_963614475.1 Roseburia faecis | reverse complement strand
CGCGCATATCGGTAAGTTTGAGCGTGATGCCGGCGTTAAGATAGGCCAAGTCGCGCAGACGATTGGACAGCGTGCCGAAATCGTATGTGGTGACGGTGAATATCGTGTCGTCAGGCTTGAACGTAATGGTCGTACCGGTGGTATCAGTTTCACCGACAACCTTGACGCTTTCCAGCGGATGGCCGAAATTGTATTCCTGCATATACACCTTGCCGCCGCGGCGTACCTCGGCACGCAAGTACGAGGACAGAGCGTTGACACAGGATACGCCCACGCCGTGCAGACCGCCCGAAACCTTGTAGGTGCCCTTGTCGAATTTACCACCGGCGTGCAACACCGTCAGCACCACTTCGAGGGCGCTTTTATGCTCCTTTTCGTGCATATCCACGGGGATACCGCGGCCGTTATCGACGACAGTGATTGAATTGTCCTCGTTGATAGTGACTTCGATGTGCGTGGCATATCCGGCGAGAGCCTCATCTATGGAGTTGTCCACCACTTCGTATACGAGGTGATGGAGACCCTTGGCGGAAATATCGCCTATGTACATTGCAGGACGTTTGCGCACAGCTTCCAGACCTTCAAGTACTTGGATATTTGACGCACTGTATTCTTTTTGATTATCTTCCATGTAGGTGTGTTTAGGAAAAACGATGAAAAGCGAAGCACTTCCGGATGCCGAGTCATCGTGATGTCGTGCGTCATTTTAGCCGACTTTCACGTGTTCATTGCCATCAGGAGCCTATCACGCTTTATAGTGCAAATTTACGACTTTTCGCCGATATAGCCAAGCCCAACCCGGATATATTTTTCTCGTTCAATTCTTTGTAGATACAGAATAGATACGGAATAAAGCCGGGCATTGCGAATATGAAATTTGTTTCATAACTTTGCGCTCCCCTTTTTTCAAAGAAATCCTAAAAAACGTCAACCTATGACAGGCGTTACGCCTGTGCTTCACACTAATGAACAACAGCTACAACTTTGACAATGTGGTGGATAGGCATGATACCTGCGCCACCAAAATAGAGGAAATGGACCGTAAATTCGGTCGGCATGACCTATTGCCTTTTTGGATTGCCGATATGGACTTTGAGGCTTGCCCGTGTATCATCGATGCTTTGCGTCGGCGTCTCGACCATGCCGTATTGGGATATACTTCTGCGCCAATCGAATTCTGGAACAGCATCATTTCGTGGCTTGACAGACGCCACGGATGGCACGTTCGGGCCGATGAAGTTACATTTATGCCGGGATTGAAAAAGGCCTTAAGCCTGTGCATCAATTATTTCAGTCGTCCAGGAGATGGCGTTCTAATCCAGCCGCCGGTGTACCACTCGTTCCGCAGCGTCATCGAAGGCAACGGCCGACGCGTAGTCACCAATCCCCTGAAGCTCGACGACCGTGGCAAATACGCTATGGATTTCGACAACCTCGAAACCGCCATAGCAAACCAACGGCCGGCTATGATGATTGTCTGCAACCCGCACAATCCCATAGGTTTGCAATGGGATAAGGCATCACTGGCTCGCGTAGCATCTATATGCCGCGCTCACGGCATCGTACTCGTTTCCGACGAAATATATGGGGATATGATGCTCCACGGAACCAAGCACATTCCCACTGCCGAGGTCTCGGATGATGCTCGAGACGTTACCGTGACTTTGGGCGCTCCGTCCAAAACCTTTAACATTCCCGGCATTGTAAGCGCCTGGACCGTAGTCAAATCTCCGAAACTACGCAAACCTTTCTTCAATTGGCTGTCTGCTAGCGAATTCAATACCCCGCCTATAGCCGCGATGGTCGCGACACAAGCCGCCTACGACCACGGCGAGGCATGGCTCGACCAAGTTCTCGAGTACCTGCAAGGAAACATGAATTTTGCCGCACATTTTCTTGCCGAAAGCATGCCGAGCGTATCCATGTATCGACCGGATGCATCTTTCACCATTTGGCTCGATTTCCGAAAATTGTGTATGTCTCAGGAAGACTTGGTCAAAATGCTGATATGCAACGGCCATTTGGCACTCAGCGACGGTATGTCCTTTGGCACGGAAGGCAAAGGATTTATGCGTATGAACATAGGAGTACCGCGTGCGATACTCGCCGAGGGACTGCGTCGTTTGCAACTTTCTGTCAAACCATGCACACACAATCTACATCATACTTCCGAAATCCCGTCTGCCATACCTTTTGTAACAATGCAGGGTTTGGGCAACAAGTTTGTGGTCATCAACTGCTTTGACCGACAAATCGGAGATTTATCATCACTTGCCGTCGAGATGAGCCACCGCCACACCGGTCTCGACACGGACGGCATCATAGCCATACTGCCAAGCGACAAAGCCGATTGCCGTATGCGCATATTCAACGCCGATGGAACGGAAGCACAAATGTGTGGCAACGGCATCAGATGCGTAGCCAAGTTTATATCTGACAATCAAATAGCGAAGGCCAATCATATCACCGTAGAGACACTCAGCGGCATCAAGTCACTGCAACTGCACAAGGGTCTTGACGGTCTTGTCGAGTCCGTAACCGTAGATATGGGATTACCCGTAACAGCGCCCACCAAAGTCCCCGTGAATTTCGCCGGGGATGCGATGCTTGACGCCGACATCAACGTTGCCGGTAAGCAAGTGAAAGTCACTGCTGTATCTATGGGCAATCCGCACGGCGTAGTCTTCGTCGAGGGTTTCACCGACGAGATGGTACACACGCTCGGCTCGGAATTGGAAAAGCATGAGATATGGCCCGAACGCGCCAATATCGAGTTTGCACGAACGGATGACCGAAACACGCTCTCGGTTCGCGCATGGGAACGTGGCGTAGGCGAGACAATGGCTTGCGGTACAGGCGCATGCGCCGCCGCTACCGCCGCCGTACTGACGGAGCGTGCCGACTGGCCGATAACGGTGCGACTGCTCGGCGGCAACCTACTAATCGACCGAGACAAGGTCTCAGGGCATATCCTGATGACCGGTCCGGCCGCCACCATCCATTCGGGAACGTATTACGTCGATCATAAATGCTGAGACCCGGAGTGGGTGCACCCGTGTGCGCCCACTCCCAAACCTGCAAAATACATCTAAAGTCAAAGCCTAAAGTCATAGCGGCTAATCGCATCCTATCGATCCGACATATAACTCCATTCACAAAAAAAATTCGTACCTTTGCATACATTATAAGTACGCGCGCGACCCGATGTGGTCGCGATGGCGACATTCCAATCCGTCACAGCTCGTCACAAAAAGCTGTAACGGCTTAATTATTGCGCATATAAACTTATCGAACAATATATGTTTGGACTATTTTCCAAGAAAAAGAAGGAGACCCTCGACAAGGGCCTCGAGAAGACAAAAACAGGCCTTTTCGACAAAATCAAACGAGCTATAGCCGGCCGTAGCACCATCGACGAAGATTTTCTTGACGAACTCGAGTACATATTCATCAGCAGTGACATAGGACCCGAGACTTCGCTGAAAATTATCGACAGACTCAAAGACCGCGTTGCCCGAGACAAGTACATGGGTCTGGACGAGCTTTATAAAATTCTCTATGAAGAAGTTTCGGCCCTACTGGCCAAGGACGAGGTCAAACCTTCGGGCCTTGGCGACTTTGAAGTCCCGGCAGACAAGCGTCCGTACGTCATTATGGTCGTCGGCGTCAACGGCGTAGGCAAGACCACCACCATCGGAAAATTGGCCCATCTGTACAAGCGTGCAGGGAATAAGGTGATGCTCGGCGCCGCCGACACCTTCCGCGCCGCAGCCATCGAGCAACTCGAGGTATGGGCTCAGCGTGCCGATGTCCCCATCGTAAAACAGCACATCAACGCAGACCCTGCGGCTGTGGCTTTCGACACGCTTTCATCCGCCGTGGCACAACAGGCTGACGTAGTGCTCATTGACACAGCCGGACGACTGCACAACAAGAGCGCGCTGATGGAGGAATTGTCCAAAATCAAGCGAGTAATGCAGCGCGTAATACCCGATGCACCGCACGAAGTGTTGCTGGTATTGGACGGCAGTACGGGGCAGAATGCCTTTGAGCAGGCACGACAATTTGCCGCTGCCACACAGGTTACCGAACTGGCAGTGACCAAATTAGACGGTACGGCCAAGGGCGGCGTCATCATCGGCATAAGCGATGAATTGCAAGTCCCGGTGAAGTACATCGGGCTGGGCGAAGGCATCGACGATTTGCAGGTATTTGACCGTCAAGAGTTTGTGCGCTCGTTGTTTGACAACGGTTCTGCCAAGAACTGACCTTTTTTGACCGCGATATAGATATGGAGCAAAAGAGAGTATCCATTATCACCATGGGTTGTTCCAAGAATCTCGTGGACAGCGAGAGGGTGATGCGTATGCTTAGCGACGCCGGATTTTCAGTAGATCACGATAGCAGCGATATCAACGGTGCCGACGAAGTTGTCATCAACACCTGCGGATTTATAGGCGATGCCAAGGAAGAATCTATAAATATGATTTTGGAATGTGCCAAGGCGCGCACCCAAGGTCGTATAGGCGGACTTACCGTTATGGGATGCCTATCGCAGCGTTACCGCGACGAATTGGCTGCCGAAATCCCTGAAGTGGATCGCTGGTACGGCAAATTCGACTGGGTAGACGTCGCTCGCGACTTGGCGCATGCGCACCCGTCGTCGGCACTTTGGGAAAGGGTACTCACAACCCCACCCCATTATGCATACGTAAAAATCAGTGAGGGCTGCAACCGCTTTTGCGCCTTTTGCGCCATACCTCTGATTACAGGTCGGCATCATTCACGTCCGGCCGACGAAATCGTCGCGGAAGTACAGTCTCTGGTAAGCCGCGGCGTCCGCGAATTCAACATCATAGCACAGGATCTAAGCAGCTACGGTCAAGATCTCGGCATAAAAGGTGCGCTGGCATCGCTGTTAGAGCGACTGGCCGCCATAGAGGGCGTACACTGGATACGTCTGCACTATGCTTATCCTGCCGATTTCCCCTACGAAATTCTGCCGGTAATGGCTGCACACGACAACATCTGCAAGTATCTCGACATAGCCTT
>CAVEDT010000035.1:0-9500 GCA_963614475.1 Roseburia faecis | reverse complement strand
TATAGGGATTAGGGGTTACTGTGGCAAAGGTAACTAATTCCGTGAAATTGGAGCCGGATGGCTCCCTTTTCATTCCCTTTGGCGAAAGCCGTTCATGTCCGTTTCATTTTCTGTATTATATGGAGTGATTATTTTCTATTTCGGGACAAACGCCTATTTACGAATCAAACGTTTATACGGAACGCAATTTATTTTACGAGCGGCGATTAACCTTAACGTCGTTTCAAGGCTCGGTGTTGTAGAATACTTTACCGCCGGCGCTCATTGATATGGCTGTGGCTTCGGTACCTTCGGGCACATCTATCACGAGTTTATGGCCGGATCCCGGTTCAATCGAGACGGTCGCATCGCCTTGGCCCAAAGGTTGGGATGCGTCACCGGAAGTACGGTCATACAATATATAATGTATAGACACGTCGCTTATCGTGCGAGCAGTCAAGCCGTTATACTCTACTTCGACAGACCGGCCGTCCGCCGACAAGCCGCACTTGGTCACAGCCATATACACTGCCGGGCACTGCGTGGCGCGTTCCAATGCACTGACGGCCTCGTAGGTGCGATTGATCGTTTCGTTCGAGACTGAGACGCAATCGGGGACGCGCAGATACAGACTCGATGCGATGTTGTAGTATTCGATGGCAGCCGGAAGGTCCTCGGCTACCCTGTATTGGCTGTCTGCGGCTCGTAGCCATGCGTCTATGGCCGGTTCGGCCTTGTCATTGTACGCGTCCACGAGTCTGTCCACTACCGCTGCCGAGTCTTCCATAAACTGATTATCCTCGATGAGCGTGCCCAGCGAGTCTATACGCGAGGCGGCCGACAACAACAGATCGTACTTGTCGTTGGTCGCCATAGCAATGTCGCGCGATGCCGAAGCAACCAATTTATCAAAGAGTTCGACCACCGGCGCGGCATCTTCGTCTGCAACCTTAGCCTTTTTGTCGTCCTTGAATATGAAATACCACGCGGCTCCTGCGCCCACAGCTATGACGATAACGGCAGCTATAATGCTCACTATCATCAATTTCTTGGATTTACCGATTTTCATCTCGCTTTCTACGACTTCCTTGGCTGACGGAGTCTTGTGCTGCGGCACGGTTCCGGCGGGTATGGTGGCGCCGATGTCGCCGCCCTCGCGTATGGTCTTTTCGCTGTCCGTGCGCACCGTCGATTGGGACGGCTCGGACGTCGTCTCCCAGGGCGTCATATCGCCGGCCAGACGTGCCGCCGTATACTTTTCGAGGCGTTCGGCAGTGGGACGATCCCACGGCTCTTTGGCCATACAAGCGCGTATAACATCGTTCAGATCCTTGGAAAATTTGTCCGTGTCGATATTCGGAATTTCGGCGCCGGCCTTAAGCATTGCACCGCCCTGTCCCATAAACGGCAGGTCGCCCGTGGCCAATTCGTAGGCGGACACGCCCAAAGACCATATGTCGCTGGCGTTGACCGTAACCGGATTGGCAGCAAAGCGTTCGGGACCCATATAAGGTATCGCGCCGGACGAGCGGACTCGCTGCGACTGTTTGCGCATGGTGTTGCGCATCTTGTGGCTGATACCGAAGTCCGTAATCAGGAAGCGGCCCCGGTCATCGCACAATATATTCTCGGGCTTGATGTCCTGATGAACTATCGGCGGCTCTTGTGCGTGCAAATAGCGGAGGCCGGCCGACACATCGTGTATGAAACGCCATATCGTTGCCTCGTCGGCTTTACCGGCCAGAGCGGAGGCATTGCCGTTTTCGCAATACTTCATAATCAAGTACGGACGATGTTCCCAGACGCCGTAATACTGCGCCGTCAGCAGATTTTCGTGGCTGAGGCCGTAGGCGACCTTGTATTCGTCCTTAAACTCGCTTTGTCCGTTCTGATCCAGCGAGATATACAGTTTTATGGCTACATCTATGCCTAATTCGCTGTCTTCGGCTTCCCAAACTTCGCCGAAACTGCCACTACCTTTGTATTCCTTGAGTATGTAGCGGTCGGCTATAATCATATTCGGTTTTAATTCGGGCGTGCTCATATCTTATTGTTTTGTTTGTTTTCCTTATCTTTACCATTCTCGGGGAGCGGATTTGCGCCGGGTTTGGCATCGCGCTTCGGGTCTGTTTTGGCCTTTCGGTCGGTCTTGGCCTTGTCTTCAGTCTTGGCTTTTTCGGCCGGCAAATCTTGGTGTGGAGTCGCGTTCCGCCTTATCTTGTCTTGCACAGCTTGGCTTTCTTTATTGCCGGGTTGCTGAATCTTATTGCCGCGCTGTTGAGCCCCTTGCGTCTGCGCGGGCTTGGCCTCACGACTCACCGCATGTCCCGCGGCAGGTCGTGTCTGCGCCGGTATAGGCTGCGCGGAGCGCTGTGCCGGCAGCGTCTGCGTTCCGCGCACATGCTGTACGTCCGTCGTATCGTGTGGGGTCGTGGTTGTCGGTGCTGTTTTTGTCGGCACGGGCTTGGGCCGGGCGGCGTCCGTGCCCTTGTCAGATTTAATATATATCGCCACAGCAGCTCCGGCTACAAAAAATATCGCGAATATAATGACGGACAACACATAACGGCGCCGCGGCGTCTTGCCCTTCGCGGGGTCCTTGCGTGCCTTGGATGATGCGACAGTCGATGCGGTTTCGAGCGTCTTGCTCACACCATCGGCCGAAGGCACACCTGCGCCCGAGCATACACGGCACAGCATCACCGTCACGTTGTCGTACCAATCGGCCTCGCGTGCCGCCGCCATCAGCGCCCGGCGACATGAGGCTGTATCCTGCGCATTGGCCGCCATGACGCTCTCCAATGTCGGAGTCCCGGCATTCGGGTCGAGAGGGCGGTCGCGCAGCACTCCGCTGAGGCCGTCGCTGCACAGCATAACTATATCACCATCACCCACAGTGAATTGCGCCGTCTCGGGGCGAGCCGCTTGGCTCGGATCGCCGAGGCTCCGCGTGACGATATTGCCCTGCGGATGCCCGAAGGTTTCTTCGTAGGTCAGTACGCCGCGATTGGCCAATTCCTGGACATACGAGTGGTCGCGCGACAGCGGAAGTATGCCCGTACCGGGGCGGTACATATAGGCACGACTGTCACCTATCCACGTGATTGTAAGCTCATTGCCTACCAGCCACGCCATAATCATTGTCGAACCCATCCCGTCGTGCTCGCCGTCGTGCGAGGCATCGGCCTTGACGGCTGCATCGGCCCGGCATATAATATCTTCGAGCATACGGCCACGGGCGGCGGCATCCTTGGCACACGTCCGATGGTCGTTATCAAAGGCCTTGGCGGCCACATCTATGGCTATGGCCGATGCAACTTCGCCGGCATTCATACCGCCCATGCCGTCAGCCACTACCATCACTACGCCGCCACTGCCTACGGCTGTCTCGCCATCCGGCGCTCCGCCGTTGACGAAGGCCGTATACCCGGACGCAGACTCGGAGGGCACAAGCAGCAGGCTGCTGTCCTCGTTGCCTTGGCGCGGTGCCGAGGGCTTGAATTTTCCGGCAGCATCGGTATAGCTGTCCAGTTGGAGTGTGAGTTTCTTGTCCATGTCGTTGTTTTTTGAGGAGTAGTATTTTTTTTGAGGAGTAGATACGAGGAGATATACGCGTTATGATTTTATCGTTGGATGATTTTATCGGCGTCCATCACAGCCTTGACTATGCAAACCCTGTTTTTATCGTCACCTTACGGCAGACAAAGGCACAATAAATCCCAGCGACGACCCGGCAATGGCGCTGACGATGCCCACCACGCGCAAGTTGCCATCGGCATCCGTGTAGAACACGGGGCCGCCGCTATTGCCATGTTCCAGAGACGTCTCGGTGGTGTAGATGACGCCATCGCGCAGGCCGGGGACACTGACCGTAGCCGTACCCAGGAGCGGTTGTATGGCGCCGTCACTATTGCTGCCGAAGCCCAGTGGATAGCCCAAGATGGTCAGGCGGGTGCCACGTCCGAGATTGCTGCTGGCTGCGGCATCGAAGTCCAGGCCCGCGCCGCCGGCATTGAACCATGCGTAATCGGTTTCGTCGGTATTGGCGCGGCTGACCACAACTCCGTCCTCGGTGGTCATGCGTCGGTCGTGTGCGCCGTTGGTATGGAACATTGTGGAATTGAAGCGCATAGTGCGACCGGTGGGCGATGTCGCCACGAAATGCGCGACGACGGCGCCCCCGTTATTAGCCAATAGATTAAGTGTGAAATCCTGTCCCTCCCGGTCGTTCCAGAAGAGCCACGACTCGATGACGTGTCGCGCTGTCACAAAACGCCCGTCACGCAGCATGAAGCCCGTGCCGCTCCATCCGTTCAGCGACTCGCTGCCGTCCAGCGGCACACGGCGCACATTGCCTTCTTCGTCAGTCACGTCTATAGCTACCGCACTGATATAGTATACATAAGCCGAGGCACGGTCCAAGGCACCGTTGTCATAGCGACGCGAAGCTACGCGCGGCATTCCTCCGCGCGGCACCGCAGTCACGGGCGTCACGGTGGTCCCGTCTATGGTCTGGCCCATAGCGTCAAGGTCGGACATGCGCTCGTCCAAGGTACCGCGCAAGGCGGCATTATCGGCCGTGAGCGCCGCAATAAGCGAATCCTGAACCGCTTTTTCGCGCGTATATGACGCACGAGCCTGTTCCAGCGCCTGTTGCTGCGCGTGTATCAGGCCTTGCTGGCGCACGATAAAGTATATTCCGGCCGCCGCAAGAAGCGCGACAAGCACGCCCAGGACAACCATAGCGCGACGATAAGGCCGCAACGCCTGCCGGCGGAAAAGGCCCAGGCGGGCCGACAGCCCGATGCTACGCACCAATCCCCTATCGCCCTCGGGCATAATGAAGCCCAAGCGCGGTCCATCGGTGGACAACTGTATCTCGTCGCCGTTATGCAGCGCCACCGGCTCGGTGACACGCTTGCCGTTGAGCAGAGTGTCGTTGGTGTGAGACAGCGGCGTCAGACGCCATGTCTCACCGTCCTCGACATTGGATATGGCGGCGTGACGACGGCTGACCGTGGGGCAGTCCTCGCCGTAACGCACTTGACACCGGGCATCGCGTCCCATTTCGATATAGTCGACGATGATGCGCTGAGCCTCGCCGGCACGATGACCGGCCGTGGCCGTCTTGTGTTCCAGAATGTAATAGCGCCGACCGCCGGCACCGAATATGGATTTCATCCCGGCGCCTAACGAGCCGCCGAGGCTGTGTCCGTTGTTGTTGGGTTGGTTGGGCATATTAATGTCGTATGTAATGCTTTATTGGTAGTCTGTCTTATTTTGTCGTCTCTTTGAAAAACCCTTAGGTAGCAATTATCTGTTTATGTGGCTTTTGTCGCGCTCTCGACGCGCATCTTGGTGTCGCCGACACTGATAATGTCGCCTACGGCAAGGATGTGTCCGTCGGTGTCGACTTCATCGGAATTGACGAATGTCCCGTTGAGTGACGGATGCCACGACGAAGTCGCGGTATGCTCGCAGGAGGCGGTACATGTGGCGCATGGAAATACGTCCGCGGAGTGTTGCGCAATCGGGCAGTCCACACGGAATTGGCCGTCGCGAATAATCCATCGGCGCATCGACGCATCGTGCTCGATGGTGCAGTGGCGACGCGAGATATAGGCACTGTCGCTTTCGTGCAGCTGTACATGATTGGCCACCCTGCTGTCGGCATCTTCGCGGCCTATGTATATGATATCGGCGCCCTTGATTAAGGATGCGAGGTCAAAGGTCTTGCCGGCGTCGTCGCCGTAGGTGACTTCGAGGACCAAATTGTCCGCCCCGGCCGGAGTCTTCGCCGCAGTCACGCGCAATGTGTCATGCACGGTAGCCACAGCTCCGGGCACAAGGCGCGCGACTTCTTCGGTACTGCTGATACGGTGCTTGAAATCGGGCACAAGGCAACTCTCAATCAGGTCGAACCACTCGGCTGTGCGGCTGTCCGAGCGCAGAGCCTCGCGATTCCATTGTCCGCGCTGAACATTGAGTACATAGCGCGCCATATCGTCATCACTGCGCAGATGCCCGAAAGGCAATGTCCGCGTCAGAAGTTGATACATCATCACTCCGAAGGAGAATATATCCGTGGTGGGCAGCACCGTGGCATTGCCGCGCCGGGGATTTAGCTGCTCGGGAGGCATATACGCCACCGTACCAAAGCGTTGGCGCGGCACGCCGGACCATCCGCGGCGTGTCATACGGTTGTTTTGGTCGCCGCTGATGCCGAAATCGGTGAGCATGGCCCAATTGTCATCGCGCAGCAGCACATTTTCGGGCTTGAGGTCGCGATGGACACGTCCGGCACGGTGAAGGTCGCCGAGACCTTCGAGAATTTGACGTGCCAGCAGGGCCAAATCCAGCTGACGCTCCCCGACGGCATGCCAGAGGTCGCCTCCGCCACAGTATTCCATCACCATATAGGGATTGCCCTCGACCGTCCCCTTGAACAGGGCATGCACAAGGTGGCGGCTGACGATGCGCGAGGTATCATACTCGCGATCGAAACGGCATAGCAATCCTTCGCGCTCGGTAGGCATAACCTCCCAGACTTTCAGCAGTTTGAGCGCATATACCGTACCGTCCGTATCGGACACACGAAAAACCTTGCCGTACGTACCCTCACCCAAAAACGCCTGAACCTTCCAGCGGCCGTCAATGACGTCACCGACAGCAAAGTCGCAGCGTTGGGCTATAATCGGATTGCTTTTGTTCATATCGATATATGCGTGAGGGTCAGCGAGTTTTGATCTTTAATGGGGTGTGACACACCGGACAATGCTGCAATAGCGACGACACAGGATAGCCGCACTGCGGACACGGTGGAACGCCCGCGCCTGCCGCCGGATGCTCTTCGGCATCGGGGCAAGCCGGTAATCGCCCTCCGCATTTGGCACATTTGGCGGCTGCGTCACCATTGGGCCACCCGCAATTTCTGCATATCTTCATATCTGTGTCGTTTCTGTCGTGTCAAACCTGCTGTGTCTGTCGTGTCTGTTGTGTCAAACCTGCTGTGTCGTGCCTTTTATTTCGTACCTGCCGGGCTATCCGGCGCTGTCGCCGTTGCACGGTCAAGCGTACGGATGATAGACCGACAGCCTATTAACTTACAAAAATATACATTATTTAAGAATTGCAGCAACCCGCAAACGTTAATGAATATTAAATCGCGCCGTCTTTGCCCGCTACAACCTTCCTCGCCACAGATTTTCGCCAAAATCGCCGTCTAATTTTGTCCCGACATCAAAGCACAAGCACACTATGACCAAAGCCACAATACTACTGTTATGCAGCACATTAAGCGCAATATCCGCAGCGCAATCGCCGGGCAATGCCCTCGAGCAATACATCAAGACGGCACACCTCCGGCCCATTGATACGCGACTACACTTGACCAATATTCAATCTTCTGACCAATATCTACATCCGCTCCGATAGTTAATCTTTTCTTTACAACAACTCAGTATTTTCGCACTGTCTAACAACTACATTTCAAGGATATGTGGAAATATTATGCACTGCTCTCGGCTTTCTTTGCCGCACTGACGGCGATTTTCGCTAAAATCGGTGTACGTAATATCAATTCCAATCTTGCCACAGCAATACGCACCACGGTAATCCTGCTTATCACCTGGGGCATAGTCCTGGCAAGCAGCCATCGCGCCGATATTCGCGGCATCACGGGTCACACCTGGCTGTTCCTGATACTGTCGGGCATTGCCACGGGCCTATCTTGGCTGTTCTATTTCAAGGCCATACAAGAGGGAGATGTGTCGCGCGTGGCGCCCATAGACAAACTCAGCGTGGTCATCACCATTTTCCTATCTTTCCTGCTGTTGAAAGAGCAAATCAGCCCCAAGGTCATCCTCGGCGCCGCTCTCATCACAGCCGGCAGCATCGTAATGCTCATCAAATAATCAGGGGAACGAGACTGCTGATCATCGAGAACGAACGACGAAATGGCTGACTATATGGACAATTACGATTTTATATACACACATATCAAAAGCCTCAAAGCCAAGCTCGCCGCCACCATGTTCGGCATCGCTGTTCGCTGTTGTGCTTATGTCGCATTTTATCTCACATCGGCTGTGGCGGCCTTTTGACAACACCCTTGAAGCCACCAAGAAATTCCACTTTCTGATTTGCAGACCTCTTTTTTTTTCAAAATAAACAAACGGCGCTCGGTTTTATTTCTCGAAAAAGCGCTAACTTAGCCGAAGCATCGCGGCGCGTGTCGCTTTGCACCATATCTACCACCCTATAACAGCACAAACATTCCATGAAGAAATCTCTACTTACCCTCCTGGGCGTCGCAACCTTAGCCCCCATGGCGTATGCCGGCGTCGAAACAACCGAGTACCCGACCGTTGACGGTCTGACATGTCAAAACGTTTGGCATGTAAGCCGCGCACTGGACAATGCCGAGTACAACAAAGCTCCGTACGCAGCCTACACAAACAAGGCTCGCACCCTGGCCATCAAAGACGGCCGAATACTACTGGCCGAAAGCCCTACAATCACCGAAGGCGATAGCTCCAACGACTATGGACGCATAGTCATCTTCGACCTCGCAACGGGCAAGTACGAAAAAACCGTGCAAATTACCGTCAACGGTACGCCTCTCACCGGACTGCTGTGTGCTAATCAAATAGGCGTCGATGATTTTGGCAACGTCTGGGTCACAGGAGTTGTAGGCGACGCATCCAAACGTCCGTTCAACATCTATCGCATCAAGGATCTGGATACCGGCGAAGCCGAATTGGCTGCCGCACTGTCCGTACCCGAAGACGAGGGTGTCATGGCGACACGTCACGACTACTACGACCTCGTGGGCGACATCACAGGCAAGCAGGCCGGGACGGTATTCATAACCCCGGCAGCCCCGGTAAGCGGAGCCACTATCAAGGCTTACAGCTATGTCTTCGGATTTACCCGCGAACAAGGCAGTGAGGAATGGCAACCGCACATGAATGACGGCGTATACTATACCAGCATCTACGATGACACCTATCCCGAAGGCCAATCCACCTGGGACGGCGCTCCTATGGTTCGCATCGTGCGCAACGAGGAACACTCGGGCGATATGTTCTATCTCGATGCTTTCACCACGCACCCGATGCTTTACAACAATTCGGGAACGCTCATCGAGTCTTTCCGCTCGTGCCCGGAGCTGGCTCCATCCACCACCAATGTCAACGGTGTCAACGAGTTTGCCTTCGGCGACGACCACTACCTGACCTTTACGTTGGACGACGCATCCGCGCTCAATTCGCAAATTCGCGTATGCAAGCTGGGAGACGCCGGAACGTTTGAAGGTATGTCCGAATTATGGGACCTTCCGAAGGACGGTCTGGGCGCAGTTCGCGACGGCGGTACTCGCGCCTTCGCACAGGAAGCTGTGGTACGCGCCGATACCAACGGCAAATACGGCTGCTACCTCGTCATATTCAAGCCCAACAACGGTATGGCAGCCTACCGCATAGCCCAAGAGGGATGGATTGACACCATCGGCGGAATTGACG
>CAVEDT010000034.1:0-9654 GCA_963614475.1 Roseburia faecis | reverse complement strand
TTGGCGCAGCGGCTGAAGTCGCTTAGCTAATATCTAATTTTTTAACGAACTATTGTTATATAAGACAATATATAATAACAGCAGCCGCGTATCGTGCGCGGCTGCTGTTGTTATGTATGACGGTGAAGATAGCGGCTCTTTGGGGTGTCTATAAGCTGTTATTATTGCTATAATGGCTAAGATAGCTATAATAGCTGTTAGAAATATAGTGGCTATAATAGCTGTTATAGCCGAGTTATCGTCGGGCTATCCGAATGCGGCTGCGAGGTCATCGAATCTCGCGGCACTGTCCGCTCCGAAACGAGCGAGAGAAGCGCGTGCCTGAGCCGGAGTCTTTTCGATCTGCGGACGGCTCTTGCTGTAGAACTTGTCGGCATAGCATACGAGGCGTTCGAGCAGTGTCTCCGGCATATAGTCGCCCGGAGGCATAGGCAGATTGTTTTTGGCTATATCCTCGGCGGTGATGCCGGCGCCGGTATGCCTTTCGGCCACTCTGGCCAGCCATTCGGGAGCGCCGGCTTTGCGGAGTATGGCTGCTCCGAGAATGCCGTGCCGCAGGTAGTGCTCCGTCCCGTGGCAATGGATGCCGGGGGCATCGGTGGCGATGATGCCTATGTCGTGGAGCATGGCGGCGGCTACGATGTCGCCGTCGGCTAAGGGTAGGGCATGGGCGTGCGCAATCTCCAGTGCCTTTCGTGCTACTTGCAGACTGTGCGTCACCAGCAACTCCTTGAGCAATTGCGTCTCGCTGTCATCGGCGCTGTATGCTTTATCAATATACGCCATATAGTTTACCGCTGATGGCGGTAGACCGTATGGCGTATATTGTGTGTCGGTAGTGGTGGGCATCAAAGAACGGTGTTCCAGCCGTGTACATCCTCGATTTCGCCGTACTGGATGGCGCGGAGGGTGTTGTACAGCTTGGTGGTGACGGGGCCGGGCTTGCCGTCCTTGGCAATCAAGTATTGGTGTCCGGTGTCAAGGTCGTCTACGCGGTGTATGGGTGAGCATACGGCGGCGGTACCGCACGCGGCGGCCTCTTGTACTTCGGCCAATTCTTCGACGGGGATGTGGCGCGCTTCGACTTCCATGCCCATATCGCGTACCAGTTGCTGGAGGCTCATATTGGTGATGGACGGAAGTATGGATTCGCTGGCCGGGGTGATGTACTTATTGCCCTTGATGGCAAAGAAGTTGGCCGGACCACATTCGTCGAGATATTTCTTTTCCTTGGGGTCGAGGTATAGTACTGCCGAATAGCCTTTATCGTGAGCCATGCATCCGGCTTTTAGCGATGCAGCATAGTTGCCGCCGGTCTTGAATCGACCCGTGCCCTTGGGAGCTACGCGGTCATACTCACGAGTGATACAGATGTCGGTAACGCCGAATCCGGTCTTGAAGTACGGGCCTACGGGTGATACAAAGATGATGAAAGTGTATTCGGTGGCGGGGTTGACGCCTACGCGTGCGCTGATACCTATCTCGAGGGGGCGGATATATAGCGAAGCGCCGCTGCCGTAGGGCGGAATGAAGCGCTCGTTCAGTTGTACGGCCTTGATGGTCATTTCGCGGAAAATTTCCATAGGCACGGGAGCCATCATCAGTGCTTCAGCCGAGCTGCGCAGGCGCTTGGCGTTTTCTTCAAGGCGGAAGATGCGGATTTTTCCATCAGCGCCGCGGAAGGCCTTGAGCCCTTCGAATATTTCCTGTCCGTAGTGCAGTGCGGTGGCGGCGATATGCAGATCTATAGTCGGCGATTGGGACACTTCAATTTCGCCCCATTTGCCATCACGGTAGGTGCAACGTACGTTGTAATCTGTAGGAACATAGCCAAAAGGAAGTTTTGACCATTCGAGGTCCGGAATGTTGTTGCTCATATCGATTGTCTGTTAGGTGTTTTTGATTGTTTTCTGTCTATGAATGGGCTGCCGTGACGGCGGCCGGTTCTAATCTTTAAGAAGATTTTACCTTGCAAATATAGACTATATTTTGATACGGTGCAACTTTATTGATAGATTTTAACGGCCAATTTCGGAATACCGTGCGCCGGCGTGGCGTACGGACGTCTGCAAACCTCGTTTGAGGTACTGCAAATACCGACCTTTGACATGTGCAAACGGCCGATAAACCGAGTGGGCACGTGCTGTGACGCGGGTTGATGCCGGATTCGCCACGTGCGGATGTCGGATTCAGGTACGTCTGCGTGGGCCGAGCGCTTGAAATCGAGGATTTTTTTTATGCGATTAAGGCGCTGATGTATAGTGTTATGGCTGTCGGATGGCTGTCTGAAGCGAAAAATGACCGAAAAAAAGTTGCAAAAAAATTTGTCAGTTCCGGAAAAGTACGTACCTTTGCAGTGCTTTTGAAAGCAACCTCGGGGTGTAGCTCAGTTGGTTAGAGTACGCGTCTGGGGGGCGTGAGGTCGCTAGTTCGAGTCTAGTCACCCCGACCAAAAAACAAATTTCCCCCTTAAGCGGGTCTCCTATCGGAGGCTCGCTTATTTTTTGTCTCTTTTTGTCCGGGTCTTTCAGCAGGTCGCTCGCTAAGGCATGGGTTAAGCTGAAGGTATTGCATCTCGTGTGAGCATAAAAAGAATGCTGCCGATAGCGTATGCAATAATGCGTGGCTACCGGCAGCGAAGATATGATACGGGTCAGATTGCTTGTTGGTTATGGGGCGACTCCGAGGCCCCCATAAGTTTGGAGGGCTCGGGATATTCGTTACTTATTGTTCTCGGCGACGAAGTCGGCGATGGTGGCATCGGATGCTCGATTGAGCAGCTTGCCGTCTCGCCAATCCAAATCGGGATATGCCTCGCGGAGCGGCTTGACGCATCCTTCAATGCCGCTACCGCCGGAGGTGGCAAAGGGAACGAGGACTTTGCCTTTGAGGTTGTGCGCTTCCACAAAACTATTGATGATGTGCGGCGCTACGTACCACCATATCGGGAATCCGATGTATATGATGTCGTACTTGGTGATGTCCTCGCAGGTGCGTGCCAGGGCCGGACGCGATGTCGGGTCTTTCATCTCAACGGTGGAGCGGCTTTGGTCGTTGGTCCAGTCGAGGTCGGCATCGGTATATGCTTGTGCCGGAGCGATCTCGAAGATGTCGGCGTTAGCGGCCTTGGCAAGTCGCTGTGCAACGGCGCGGGTGGTGCCTGTGGCGGAGAAGTACGTCACCAGGACTTTTTTGTCGGTGTTGTTTTGCTGCATGGCGTCCGAAGTTTTGTGTTCTGTCTGGCCGCAGGCGCTCAGCGACATCAGAGATGCCAGAGCGGCGGCGAAAAATTGGCTTAGTCGGTTCATAATGTGTGTAGTGACTCTGAAGATACGTTGTGTGTAGGGTCTCTGTAAATATGTATAATTGTGTAGTCCTTGGATGTGCCGGAGGTTTCCGGCGTTTGCACGGGCCTTATTTGGTGGCGGAAGAGGTAGTGAGAGCATCGTAGGCGGCGTCATCTACCGGTTCGAGCCACTCGTTGGAAGCGCCTTCGGCCGGGACGGCTATGGCAATGTGCTGGAACCAGCTATCTGCCGTCGCGCCGTGCCAGTGCTTGACTTCGGTCGGGATATTGACTACATCGCCCGGGTGCAGCCGTTGCGGCGCTTTACCCCATTCCTGATACCATCCGGTGCCGCCTACACATATCAAAATTTGTCCGCCGCGGTGGTGTATATGCCAGTTGTTACGGCAACGAGGCTCGAAGGTAACGTTAGACATCGGCAGCGGTTGTCCCAATAGGGGCGCTAGATAGCTGTTACCGATAAAATATTTGGCGTAAGCCGTGTTCGGCTCGCCCGTGGGGAAGATTTGATTGTCTACGGGGCGGCCTTGGGTGAAGTCTTCGCCGAAGACGGCGGCTACGGCTTGTGCGGCGCGCCAGCTCTCCGTGGCTCCGACTTTAGCAGCCAGGACGGTGGGAATGGCATGCAGTTGGTCGTCCGTAACGCCCATATTGTGGGCGCCGCTGACGTGTGCCTTCAGTTGCGGGGCGCAGCCTTCCAGCGCCGAAAGTGCGCCGATGGTGGCCATCTCGCGCTCGGCGAAGGTGAGAATGTCACGTGCAAAGATATCGCCGAAGAGGTGTGCTTTCAAGTAATAGTCTTCGGAAGCGTCAAAGGCGTAGTTGAAGGGTGTGCCGCCGCATAGACGGGTCTGTACTTCGGTGCCTTGACTGAGTGCGTTGTAGTCGGCCGGTAACGGCGAGGCCTCGCGTCCCGGGGCGTCTTGGATGCCGCGCTCGGTGCGCTCGGTTATCACCGATTGCAATGTGCCGAGGGCGTTGAGGCTGCGAGGAAACCCGGTGTAGGCGTACAGTTGCGCAAACACTTCTTTGAGTGACGAGATGTCGATACCGTTGTCCAGAGCATTGCCGATAGCGTCGGCAAGGCCGTCCATATCGCCGCGAGCCTCAAAGGCGGCTACGGTGATAATGTCTTGTTGTTGTGTGTCCAATGCTTTCATAATGTTATCGTTAGCTACGCATTCGATAGAGGAGGCGGCTACCGCCAGCGCTATGGCAATGTGTTTCATATTGTGACGTTTTACATTATTATATAATAGCGGAATTTTTTGCCCGGTTTTCGACGGAAGTCTTCCGGTGGTGAATCCTGGTGCAATCGCTCTTTTTTTTCACTGCAAAATTACGATGAGCATTCAGGCATCGCAATACCTTTATTGCCGAATTTGTTGCCTATTTTTCGGCAGCTTTTCGATTATCCCGAATTCGGGGACGAGAAATCGGCAATACACACGTTATTCGCTTGAACGATGCGTGGACCGCTCGGACGATACGCCCGGTATGACAATGTCTGACAGCGCCGTCAAAACTCCGATAGGCACGATCTCGTCCCCGAGCGATATGACCATACGAGCGTACGACCTTAGCTGTTAGGACTGTAAACCGCTGCGAAGTGACAAAACGCGAGCCAGGTTGCGACTTTGGCACAGAATATGCTAATACGAATTTTACAAATAACGAAATATAATTAATAAATCACATAAAAAGTTTGAACTATGAACGTTAAACCTCTTGCCGACCGCGTAATTATTCGTCCCGCTCAGGCCGAAGAAGTTACGGCTGCCGGTATCATCATCCCCGATTCCGCTAAAGAAAAACCGCTGAAAGGTACTGTTATCGCCGTAGGTCCCGGTACCAAAGACGAAGCTATGGAGCTGAAAGACGGTGACACCGTGCTGTATGGCAAATACGCCGGCACCGAACTCGAAATCGAAGGTGACAAGGTGCTGATTATGCGCCAGAGCGAAGTCCTCGCCATCCTCGGATAAGTAGGACGTACAATCATCCCAAACACGCTAAATATCTACAATCATGGCAAAAGAAATCAAATTCAATACAGAAGCTCGCGAAGAGCTCAAGAAAGGCGTAGACGTATTGGCCAACGCCGTTAAGGTTACACTTGGCCCGAAGGGTCGCAACGTCATCATTGACAAGAAATTCGGTGCCCCGCACATCACCAAGGACGGTGTCACCGTAGCTCGTGAAGTCGAACTGGAAGAGCCCATGCAGAATATGGGGGCCCAACTGGTCAAGGAAGTCGCTTCCAAGACCGGTGACGATGCCGGCGATGGTACAACCACCGCTACCGTATTGGCTCAGGCTATCGTAAATGTAGGTTTGAAGAACGTTACGGCCGGCGCCAACCCCATGGACCTCAAGCGCGGTATCGATAAGGCCGTAGCCACCGTGGTCGAAGGCATCAAGAAGATGGCTCAGCCCGTAGGAGACGACTTCAAGAAAATCGAAGACGTGGCTCGCGTTTCGGCCAACAACGATGAGACCATAGGTCAGCTTGTAGCCGAGGCTATGAAGAAAGTCAAGAAAGAAGGTGTCATCACCGTAGACGAAGCCAAGGGTACCGAAACCACTATCGACATCGTCGAGGGTATGCAGTTTGACCGCGGCTTTATCTCGCCTTACTTCATCACCGATGCCGAGAAGATGGAATGTGTTATGGAGCATCCCTACATCCTGCTCTACGACAAGAAGATTTCCAACCTCAAGGATATGCTTCCCATCCTCGAAAGCACCGCTCAGAGCGGTCGCGGCTTGCTGATTATCGCCGAAGACGTCGAACAGGAAGCTCTCGCCACCCTCGTTGTCAACCGTCTGCGCGGTTCGCTGAAGATCTGTGCTGTCAAGGCTCCCGGCTTCGGTGACCGTCGCAAGGAGATGCTCGAAGACATCGCCATACTCACCGGCGCTACCGTAGTGAGCGAAGAAAAGGGTATGCAGCTTTCGGCCGCTACCATCGACCTCCTCGGTACAGCCGAAAAGGTTACGGTAAACAAAGAGAATACCACTATCGTCAACGGTGCCGGCAATAAAGACAATATCGCCGCACGTGTGGCCCAGATACATGCCCAAATCGAGCAGACCAAGAGCGACTATGACCGTGAGAAACTGCAGGAACGCTTGGCCAAACTTGCCGGCGGTGTAGCAGTGCTGCACATCGGTGCTCCCAGCGAGGTGGAAATGAAAGAGAAGAAAGACCGTGTAGACGACGCTTTGAGCGCTACACGTGCCGCCATAGCCGAAGGTATCGTTCCCGGTGGCGGTGTGGCTTACATCCGCTGTATCCCCGCTCTGCGTGCCCTCAAGGGTGCCAACGACGACGAGCAGACCGGTATCGAGATTGTGCTTCGCGCCATCGAAGAGCCTCTGCGTCAGATTTCGGCTAATGCCGGTGTCGAAGGTGCCGTCGTGGTACAAAAAGTCAGCGAAGGCACAGGTGACTTTGGCTACAACGCTCGCACTGATACATACGAGAACCTTCACGCTGCCGGAGTTATCGACCCGGCCAAGGTTACGCGCGTAGCTCTGGAGAATGCCGCATCCATCGCCGGAATGTTCCTGACGACCGAATGTGTCATCGCCGATAAGAAAGAAGAAAACGCTGCACCTGCAATGCCCGCTGCCGGTATGGGTGGCATGGGCGGCATGATGTAAGCATCTGCAATACGCCGTGAGACGTTGCCCGATTTCGGGTGATGGTCTCCAAACCAAAGAGAGCTGTTTCCACGCAAGTGGAGGCGGCTCTCTTTGCGTCTGGACTGTATCTGTGTTCGTTCTTAGGCCGTCAGCGCATGTAGGGTGGGGCAACGCTCGATGTGCCCCGGATTTGTGTCATGGTCTCGTCATAGCCGTTGTATCGGGGCTACTCTCGATGCTTCTGATATACTCGATGTAAAGGTCTCAAGATGCCATATAGCGAGGACGGCTCTCGATGCTCCGGGCGATACGAAGGCGGCCGAAGTGCGGTCAGCCGTGATGTCGGTTGTATCGAGGCGAGGGGGTATCTATATAAACAACGCAGCGGGCAGTGCCGAGCACCGTCCGCTGCGTTGTTGTCTTTCGAAAATGGATTATTTGAGTGCGTCCTTGACTGCGTCGTTCGGAACCATTTCTTCTTTGAAGACGTAGGCGCCGGTCTTGGGGGACTTGACCATTTTGATGACCTTGCTGTATGTACGGCCTTCACCTTTTTGCAGGGAGGCCACTGTTTTCTTTGCCATATCTTAGGTGGTTTGGGTGCGTATAGGTGAGGGGTGTTATTTAATCTCTTTATGAACGGTTACGCGCTTCAGAATAGGATTGTATTTCTTGAGTTCGAGGCGCTCTGTGGTGTTCTTGCGGTTCTTTGTAGTGATGTAACGGGATGTGCCGGGCATTCCGCTGGCTTTGTGTTCGGTGCATTCGAGGATGACCTGCACGCGATTACCTTTTGCTTTCTTTGCCATCTTCTCTTATATTTTTAGAATCCAATGATTTTGATGTCGTTCTCGGTCAGGTAGCCTTTTTCGGCGGCCTGGATCATAGCGGCGTTGAGGCCTAATTTGTTGATGGTGCGCAGTCCGGCAGCGGAGATTGTCAGGCTGATCCACATACCTTGCTCTACCCAATAGAATTTCTTGGTGAACAGGTTGACATTAAAACGACGTTTGGTACGACGTTTCGAGTGCGATACGTTGTTGCCCGTGATAGCTTTCTTGCCGGTGATTTGACAAATCTTTGACATGGCTGTTAATGGTTTATCGTGTTCGGTGTCTGTTTATTGTTGTCTTTGAATGTCTTAGCGGCATGCGTTCCGTCTCATATCACCTGTGGGCGCATCTTTCCCACCGGCTTTTTCGGAGCCGCCGTAAAACAGGATGCAAAGTAACGACTTTTTTCGTTATCTACCAAATATTTCCACCTTTTTTTGCCCGGGATGACCGAAAATAATTGCTTACGCCTTGAATGTCTCGGGTATTAAGGTTCGGATGCGGCTTCGAGCTGCCTCTGTGGCCGCCGGTATATGGTTGGGGATATGTCTCGGAGGTGACGCCAAGGGTGCCTTTGCGGTGTTTGGCGCGATAATTGCTGTCGTAATTGCGGCGAGACGGATGTCACGCCTCTAACGAACACTTCAATAGTTATCATACAATGTATATTGCATCCCGAAAGCACAAAGAGAATATCGCCGAATACTTGCTGTATATGTGGCAGATAGAGGATATTATCCGCGCCTACAATCTTGATATTGACCGTATAGATGAGTCCGTAATACGACCTATGGGTCTGGACGAAGAGCTGGCGCATGCATTGCGCGAATGGTACGTGTCGCTTATAGATATGATGCGTCGCGAGGGTGTGGAGCGTTCGGGACATTTGCAAATCAATCGCAATACGCTGGGGCAGCTTGTGGACTTGCATCGACGGCTGTTGTCGAGCGCCAAGTATGCCGAGTATAGTGCGCAGTTGTACAAGACCTTGCCGTTCATTGTCGAGCTACGCGCCAAGGGTGGGGAGTCTCCGGTCGGCGAGCTTGAGACGTGTTTCAATGCTTTGTACGGGGTACTGATGCTTCGCCTGCGCGGCAAGGAGATTTCGAAGGGCACGGCTGATGCTGTGGCCCAGATTTCCAAGCTCTTGGCGATGCTTGCCGGGTATTACAAACTCGATAGGGACGATAAGCTTGAGTTTTGAGTGGCGAGCAATCGCTCCAAGCAATCACGATGATATATAAATAGCTGTATCGGCCATAATTGCCATAATAGCTATTATAGCTAAAGCCATAGCTGATATAAGTATACCGATGGACCGGATGTGGAATGGCTCGTGACGGTGTGTATCAGCCGTCGATGCGGCTGGCGGCGGCCATTTCGTCGTATTCTTCCCAGTCGGGGTCGTTTTCGCACGTAATTTCCAGAGGCATAAGCGGTAGCGAAGCCAGGGCTTCGTTGAGTTTGCGTCCGAAGATATTGGTGCTGGTGGTGTAGAACACCCATTGGCGGCTTCCGTCGCCGGTGTATATGCCGGTGAGCACTGCCACGGGGTCTTTGTCGAAGGTGTCGGCTAGGGCGTCGGTGGCCTGTTCCATAAGCGTGGAGTCTTCGGTGCCGGGCATATCGTGACCTCCGTATTCCCAGGAGATGGTCACGCGGATGCTGAAGCGTGGATTGGCACGAAATTTTTCGATGTCGGCGCGTCCGGTGACCAGGATGTCATATCCTTCGTCGCTGACGGTGGGGCATGTCCAGTATTCTCCGTTCATAAAGAAACCGTGGGTAATTTGGATTTTGTGGCTTTAGTGGCTATTTTTTTAGGCCTTAAGGACCTTAAATATCTTAAGTACTCTAAGATCGAAA
>CAVEDT010000033.1:8804-9794 GCA_963614475.1 Roseburia faecis | reverse complement strand
GTCAGGGATGTACGTACACCATAGTCCTCGGCCCAAATCATCGGCTTACGCAGCCATTTGTGATTCTTGGCAGCGCCCAGACGCTCGAGTTCGGCGAGGTTGTATTTTTCCTCGGTCTCGGGGTCGTAGTTGTAACGCTGTACCCAGGTGTTTTCCTTCTCTGCATCGGTGAGACCGTCTACCCAGAATGCTTGGTAGAGGTTGTAAGGACGACGCAAGCCGGGATATACGATTTCCTTATTGTCACCGATACCGTAGCCGTTACGGCTGTTGGAATAGTGATAGCGACGGAGGTCGGTCCACTGCTCGGGCTGCATATACATAGCGATATATTTCTGCATCATCAGGTCGCTGAGGCTATACTGCGAGGGATTGAAGAAGTAACGCTTGTTGCCGATTTCGGAAGCGGGCTTGGTCTTTTCGACTTGCTCGTTCTCGAGGAATGCTGTTACCCATTTGTCCCAACGTTTGAGAGCTGCATTGGTACCCATGGGGTTGCACTGGTCGGCAGGAACCATTCCGGGGTGATCTTTCTGGAAGCGGTCGAGGTGGCGCTGAATGTTCCATTTTGTGGCTTCTTTGGCCAAAGCGCAAGCCTGTTCCTTATTGCCCATCCAATAGTAAGCCTCTGCCTGGATGAAGTAGAGCTCTTCCATGGTGAACAGCGGGGTATAGGCATCCTTCGCGGCTGCGTATGCGCCGCAGTACAGCGACGGGAAGTGGGTAATCTTGTATGTCGAACCGGCGCCGATATTGTTCTCAAGGTAGCGCATCATCACTTTTTCGTTAGTATTGGATGCGCTGATGGGGCCTTTGTTGGGGTGGAAGAGCAACATCAGACGGGGGTCGTTACCGTAACCGTTTTCACGGTCATAGAAGCCCTGTTTGAGTTCATCGCCCTGGTTGATGACACCGAGACAGTTCTCCATAAAGAACTTGGAAGGTACGGCATCGGTCAGCAAGTTGGCACGCGATTCCCAAGCATTGATG
>CAVEDT010000033.1:0-8794 GCA_963614475.1 Roseburia faecis | reverse complement strand
CCACTGTGCATTCTCTTCGGTCACACCGCCGTCGAAGTTGTAGCGGGGTTCGTTACCGAACCATGCACCGTAGAGAACATCACCGCTACGCCATTGGTCGATAGCCTTTTGGGCTGCATCAATGATTTTCTGGCAAGTAGCAGAAGAGCGGTCTACATTGGGGATATTGCGGAGCAACAAGCGAGCCTTGATTGCGTATGCCAGACCTTTCCATTTGGCGAGATCGCCGGAGTATACACGGTCTTGGCTTGCGTCAATCTTCTGGTTAGTCTCGCAGTTGGCGGCTTGTTCGTAGAATGTTCCGGTGAGTTCGTCGGCTTCATTGAGCATCCAGTCGTAGATGGAGGCCTGAGTGTCGTACTTGGGCGAGTTGCTTTCGTAAGCCTGGCTACGAGGCATATCGCCGAAGGCGTCGGTGGTCAACTGAGTGGACATCAAGCGAATGACACGTGCAATATACTCATAGTTGAGCGAGCCAATATTCTCTGCATTAGCGATAAGTTCTTTGCCGTTAACGCCTATGTCATAGAAGTGGCGGCGCCACTGCGGGTGACGGTTCATGGTCAGGAATTGCCAGCCGCTCTTGTATGCGTAAGTGCCTGTCTGGCTCTTGCCCATAGTGGTGAGACATTGCGACAGATAGATGTTGTATTCGGCGTGGTCATAGTTTACCTGGCTGGAATAGAAAACCAGCACGGGAAGGCCGAGCGAGCAGGTGTTGCGGTGTGCTACGTCCGGATTGACGTTCTCGTAGAGAGCGTCATCGCAAGATACCGCAGTAACACCCAGCAGGGCAGCCAAAGCTATGGATTTTATCTTGTTCATATCTGTGTATGATAAAGTCGTGATTTATAAGTATTGGTCGGAGAGATTTAGAATGTAACGTTTACATTGAAGTTGAAGCTGCGGAGGCTGGGGACGCTGTAGTTGTCGATACCCATGGAGCCTGTACCGTTGGATGCGGCGGGCATCACCTGCGGGTCGGCACCGGTATACTTGGTCAACAGGAAGAGGTTGCGGCCTGTCAGCGAGCACTTGAGACCCTTGATGGGGTTGGCGCTTCCAAGACGCTTCATCAGGTTGGAGAAGTCGTAAGCGAGAGTCACGTAGCTCAAACGCAGATACGATCCGTCTTCGATGAAGTTGGACGATACATTATAAATATAGTTGTTGAATGTCGTCTGGTCAAGGATGACGGGAGTGGTGTTGGGGCTGTAGGTGCCATCACCGTTGTCTACCACGCCTTTGAATACGACTTTGCGGTTGCGGTAGGGAACGAGCAGAGCGTTCTGGCCGTTGGAGTAGAGGCTGCGGCCGGTAATATTGGCTACATCGCCGCCGATACGACCGTCAAGCAGGAAGGACAGCGAGAGGTCTTTCCACGTGAAGGTGGAGCCGAGGCCGAGGAGACAGTCGGGTTCGCGGTTACCGATATAGGTCTGTTTTACGGGCGAAATCTTGGGAAGACCGTTTTCGTCGATGAGGACATCGCCGGCATCGTTGCGCTCGTAATCGATACCTGCAAGACCGGTGGTGGATTCGCCGGCGTAAGCTACAGTGAAGATATCACCGTATTGTCCGCCTTGGATGAGGGCTACGTTCTCGGGCAACGAGAGGACTTTACCACGGTTGTACGAGAAGTTGAGGGTAGCGGTCCACGAGAAGTCCTTGGTGGAAAGAATGTCTTGGTTGAGGGTAAGTTCGAGACCCTTGTTTTCGATGCAACCCTCGTTACGTGTTTGGAGGATGGTGCCCGATGCGGGAGATACGCGCACCATTACAATCTGGTTGTCCACGCTGGTGTTGTAGTATGCAACATCAAGACGAGTGCGGTTGCGGAAGAAACGCAGGTCGGCACCGACTTCCCATGACTTGGTCATTTCGGGCTCGAGGGTGATAGCCTTGGAGATGGTGGGGTTGACACCGAAGCCCTTGTCGGGGAAGGTGGACCACTGCTTGTAGTTGTCGCTGAACTGGTTGGCGGGAGCATCTTTACCTACCTTTGCCCAGTTACCACGGATTTTACCATAGTTGAATACGCCGTTGGACGATCCTATACCGAGAAGCTCGGAGAAGATGATACCGCCGGTGAAGGAGGGATAGAAGTATGTGGAGGTCATCTGCTTGAGTGTCGATGAACCGTCAACGCGAGCGGTTGCGGACAGCTGGATGACGTTGCGGTAGTCGAAACGAATTTCGCCGAAGTAACCGAACTTGTTACGTTTGGCGTGATTCAGGTAGACGTTGTAGTCGCCTGTGCCGTATTTGAGATACTCGTTGTCGCAGTTGTTGAGCGAATGGAAATCACCGTCAAGCACGTAGTGAATACCGCCGAGGCCTGCGCTGTAGGACTTTGTCTCGGAGTATTCGCCACCTGCAAAGAAGTTCAGGTTGAAGTTGTCGTTGATTTTCCAGTAGTAGTTGCCGAGGAGTTGAGCGGTAGCACGTTCGCTACGCGAAGGTTGGAATACGTATGTACCCATGCGCGCGTCATATGCCTGTTTGATGGCCGAGGGGAATTCGGTACCAATCTGGTTGCCTTCTGCATCATATACGGGATCGAAGATGAATTCTTTGCCCGAAGTGGAGTAGCGGGGAACGGTGGACGATTCGTAGGAAGACCAGCCCTTATCATAGTTAACCTTGCCGGTGAAGGTGAGGTTCTTGACGGGTTCCCATTGGATAGAACCGTTGATGATGACACGCGAGCTTTCGGTGCGGCTGCTGTCCATATAACGGCTGTAGTAGGGAGACAGGGTTGCGCCTACGCGCTGGCTGTTGGTGAGGATGTCCCAATCGTCGTAACGGTTGCTCCAGTTGGGAAGTCCGTTTTCGAGTTTGTAGTCAGACATATCGCGGTTGATGCTCCAGCCGTAGATGGTGCTCATCGAGTTGCCGAAGCCACGAGCCTTGCTGTCGATGAAGTTGGCGGAGAGCATTATTTTCATAGCCTTGGAGGGTGTGAATTCGCCTTTGACGAAGACACCGAGGCGTTTCTTGAAGTCCTTGGGAACGACACCTTCATTGTCCATGTAGTTAGCGGAAGCATAGGCCGAGTACTTGTCGTTGCCGCCGCTGAGCGAGATGTCGTATTTCTGCATGAAACCTGTGCCGAGGAAGTTGCCGACGTTGTCATAGTATACGTCGTCACTGTTCATCTTCGGGCCCCAGCCACCGGAGGAGTTGGCTACGTAGAAGCCGTTGGCGCCACCGATGTATTCTTTCTGCAAGGAGGGGAGGTTGAGCGTATTGGAGATTTCCCAACCGCCGTTAACGGTCACATTGACTTTACCTTCCTTACCGCTCTTGGTGGTAATGATGATAACGCCGTTGGCACCTTCCTGACCATAGAGTGCGGAGGCGGCAGCACCTTTGAGCACGCTCATGGTTTCGATATCGGAGGGGTTGATATCGCCGATAGACGAACCACCGCCACGGATAGGCATACCGTCGACCACGAATAGGGGCTCGTTGGACTGGGCGTTGTTGATGGACGAGATGGCGCGGATCACAATCTGCGATGCCGAGTTGGGCGAACCGCCGGAGGTGCTGACTTGCACACCGGCCACCTTGCCTTGCAGCGAGTTGACGAAGTTGGCGGACTGACCGGCGAGCACTTCGTCACTCTTGAGTTCCTGTACGCCGAAGTTAAGTTTGCTCTTGGCTTGGCTCTGGCCCATGGCGGTTACGACCACGGCGTCCAATACTTCAGCATTTGCAGGCAGGTTGACATCGATAACTGTACGCGATCCGACAGTCTCGAATACGGTCTTATGACCTACCATAGAGAATTCCAAGACTGCATTGTCGTTGGGGACATTGATGGAGTATTTACCATCAAAATCAGTAGCGACACCGGTCTTGGCACCTTTTAGGGTGACAGAGGCTCCTAAGGCGGGCTCGCCGTCGGAGTCGTAGACGGTACCTGTCACGACTCGGGCTTGCGCCATTATCGTGATAAGGGAAAATAACAGTAGAAATAGCTGTTTTTTCATAACTAATTAATAATGTTTATATTCAAGGTTAACATACTTGTCTATAACTGATTAACACAGCAAGATGCGCAACGCTAAAGGTCGTTTTCAGGGCTTCTGTCACTCCTTTCGCGCTATGGGAGCACACCAATGAGTTCCAATGATTGGTCTTCAAATCGGTTTCTTGCGGGATTTTCATACAAACTTACCGCTTTTTTCGGACGTAGAAGTGTTTTGTTAAGATTGTTTATATATCCTTTACTAACATAAAGATTATTTAACACTATCCGACCACTATGTAAACATCCTCGGAGGTTCTCCCTACCTTCGTCTTCATGTGCACTCCGTCCGCCGGGATTCTCATTATTATATACACATTATTATACAGCATTATATATACACATTATAATATACAGCGCACATCGTACTTCGCGACTCGCGATACACGATGGCGCCTATATAATAGAATAATATGTGTCACTATATAAATACTGTGTAATGTGTACCAACAGTCCTGTGGGTATCGTTAGCGAGGCAATGTGCGACAAGTTGAGATTAACAATCTGTTAAGAATATCGGATAAGGCCGCCGTACCACCGAAAAAAGCGTTAACTTTGCCTATCCGAAACAACAAAACCCCAAACACTCTAAGAATGGCTACAAAGGACCATCCATACCACATTCTTGTGGTGGACGACGAAGAAACCCTGTGCGAGGCGTTGCGCTTCAACCTCGAGGCCGAGGGATACGAAGTATCCGTAGCTTACAGTGCCGAAGAGGCGCTGGCGCTGGACTTCCGCACATTTGACCTGATACTTCTGGATATTATGATGGGCGCCGTCAGCGGCACACGCTTGGCGCGTATGATCAAAAGCGACCCCGCCACATCAAACATTCCGATAATATTCTGCACCGCTCGCGACGACGTCGAAGACATGGTCGCCGGGCTCGAACTGGGCGCAGATGACTATATCACCAAGCCATACTCGTTGCGTAACGTCTTGGCACGCGTCAAGGCCGTATTACGTCGCACTCACGGCGACAATATCGCGGCGGTACACGCACCTCATATCCTTGAATGTCAGGGATTGAGAGTAGACACAGACAGCAAACAATGCACCGTGGACGGCAAAGACGTAGCTATGCCGCGCAAGGAGTTTGAAATTCTGGCGACACTAATGGCCGACCCGGGACACATCTTCAGCCGCGAAGAACTGCTGGCCAAAGTTTGGCCCGAACAAGTGGTAGTCGTAGACCGCGTCGTCGATGTACACATCACGCGTCTGCGCGCCAAGATAGCACCTTACGGCAAACATATTATCACCCGCGCAGGGTACGGATATGGATTCAAACCATAAATCATCGTACCATCATCGGCTGTTCATAGGCCTTGTCGTGTACTCGTGGCTGCTGGTCGGCTGTTTTGCCGTATTCCAGTATTACCGCGAAAGGCGTTATAAGGCGGACGAATTGGATGCACAATTGCAGCTAATCAACAACCGCATACTGGACGAATACGACACCGACAATATCTTCGACCCTAACGTCGCACGTCCCTACCCTTTCAAGGATATGCGCATTACGGTCATAGACAACAGCGGCAAAGTGATTTACGACAATTCGCTGGACCGTCTGCCCGACGCCAATCACCTTGACCGTGATGAGATCGCGACTGCAATTAAATCCGGACACGGTTTCAGCACCCGACGGCACAGCCAAAGTACGGGACAGACATATTTCTACAGCGCCACCCGCGGCCGCGATTGCATTGTACGTACAGCCGTACCATATTCGGTGACGTTGCAGGAGTTTTTGAGCGCCGACTACGGCTTTCTGTGGTTTATGATTGGCATCACTATAATAATGTGCTTCTTCGGGTACTGGGTTACACGCCGTGCCGGGCAAAACATTGCGCGACTGCGCGACTTTGCACGACATGCCGAAGCCGGCGACCGTATATACGACTCTCCCGGCTTCCCGCACGACGAGTTGGGCGAAATCTCCGGCAACATCGTGCGCCTGTATTCGCGTCTGCAACAGGCCGTTGTCGATCGCGACCGCGAACACCGCGCAGCGTTGAAGCAGGAGCAGGAAAAGATTCGCATCAAGCGCGAACTGACCAATAACATCAACCACGAGCTCAAAACGCCCGTGGCGTCAATGGCTCTATGTATGGAGACGCTCTTGGCACACCCCGAGATGGACGCCGCCCACCGCGAGGACTTCCTGCGTCGCAGCCTTGCCTCTTGCCACAGATTACAAAGCCTACTGGCTGACGTGTCGGCCATTACGCGTCTCGAGGACGGCAGTACCGCCATAGCTCGCGCGGACGTTGACTTGGCCGATATAGTCGCCGAAGCAGTGACGGAAAGTAAAGATGCGGCCGCCACGAAAGGACTCTCCATCACTTGCACCTGTGACGCCCCGGTAATTGTCAACGGCAACGAAGCGCTACTTATATCCGTAATGCACAACCTGATAGACAATGCCATAGCTTACAGTGGAGGCACCGTCATCAATGTATGTTTGAAATGCGCCGGCGACAATGCAGTACTAACCGTCGCCGATAACGGCGTGGGTGTGAGCGACGAGCATCTACCCAGGCTGTTCGAGCGCTTCTACCGCGTGGACAAAGGGCGTTCGCGCCAGGCCGGGGGCACCGGGCTGGGCCTGGCCATAGTCAAGAACGCCATTCTATGGCACGGAGGCACCGTCGCCGTGACGCACAATCACCCTTCGGGATTGCTATTTACCATCACAATTCCGATTAAACACTAACATTCAAATACATACCGATAATAAATCCGGCTTAACGCTCATTTGTGTCAAGCCGGATTTACAATTATAGTTATTAAGTCCAATCGACATCAAGCACCTGTCTCACTCACTCGTCGCGGTCGGTGAAGAAGCGATTAAAGTTGCACAGAAAGACGTCGGATGCTTCCGCCAGGTCTTTGCGCCGAGCATATAAATCAGACAAAGCCACGTCTCCAATTACGTATTTGTATCCGGCACTGCGATAACTCTCGTCGATATGCCGCCACGGCAGCAATGCGACGATGTCCGTGGTGTCGTAGCGTGCATATACGTGTAAGACAACATCATCGGTGAAGGTCGGGCGGTTGGCAAAAGCCATCTTCTTGTACTCGTAGCGGTAGTCATGGCAGCGAGCCATGACGTCACTGAGTATGGACGATGCCGTGGGGCTGCCGCCGGCTCCTTTGCCGAACATAAATTGACGGTCATAGCACTCGCCACGTATTACCACGCCATTGTATTCATTGTCCACTCCATAGATGTAGCGGTCGGGAGTGACAAATTCGGGCATCACGAACATAGTAAAGCGGTCGGGCGCGACCTTGACCACTTGAGCTACAAGTTTGATTTTCACGCGCTTTTCGAGCGCATAACGGATATCATCATCGTTTATGGACTGTATTCCGTATGCGAAGACCTCGGCAGGAGACACATACACGCCCAAGGCGTGCATCGTAATGATAACCAGCTTATTGAGCGAATCCCTTCCGCTCAAATCAAGCGACGGATCGCTCTCGGCAAATCCCAGTCGCTGAGCAAGAGCCAAGGCATCGCCGTAACTCTCGCCGTGGTCGAAGACACGCGAAAGTATGTAGTTGGACGACCCGTTGAGAATGCCGCGGACTTCTAAGAGCAAATCGTTGTCATAATACTCCTCGAGGTTGCGTATCACCGGTATGGAGCCGCACGACGAGGCATCATACAGCAGCGCACCGCCTCCGGCGCGTTGCAAGGATATGAGCTCGGGCAAGCGGCCGGCAATCATTGCCTTATTGCCGGAAACCACCGACAGGCCGCGGCGTAAGGCACGACTTACTATATCGAAGGCGGCATCCGCATTGTCTATCACTTCGACAATAAGGTTTATATCCTTGTCAGCGAAGACCTTGTCCGCATCGTCCGTAATCAGAGCAGTCGGAATATCCGCCGGTCTCGGACGATGGATATTGCGTACCACAATATGGCGTATGGAGGCATGGGCATTGGCGCAGGACGATAGCACCCGACAAAAGGCCGTGCCCACCGTGCCAAGTCCGAACAAAGCTATACTGAGATGTGTAGGCTGTATTGGCATATACTATTATATTGAGACTAAATAAATTGCGTAAGAATAGCGTTAAGCTGAGCATATTCAACCAGAAATCCGTCATGTCCCATCGGCGAGTCTATTTGGCGATACACGGCATTGGGGATATCGGTTGCAAGGCGTTGCATATCCTCCGGCGGAAAAATAATATCGGAAGTGATGCCGACGACTATCGTCGGCGCGGTTATACGCTGCAAAGCGGGCTTGATTCCACCGCGACCACGGCCAACATCATGTGTATCAAAAGCATCGAGTATCGAGATGTACGAATAAGCATTGAACCGATGTACAAGTTTTCGGCCTTGATGTTGCTGGTAAGTACATGCACGATGCGTCGTCGGGACACCGTTCGGGCTTTCGATATCGCGCTGCGTGGCATTATAGCCGCTGCCGCCACGATACGTCAGCATTCCTATGGCACGCGCCGCGGCCAGTCCCGCAGCACCGGCATCAGGCGTATGTGCTCCGAAGGTGGCGTCCGCACGTATGGCCATGCGCTGTGTCTCGTCTATCGCTATGGTCCACGGCGTAGCGTATGCATCGGTAGCGATCAGCGCAAGGGTGCCAAAGCGCAAAGGCTCTTGAATGGCCCACTCGACAGCCTGAAAGCCGCCGACGCTACTACCCACAAGTGCATGTATACGGCTGATACCCAGATAATCGGCCAGCAATCTATGAGCGTGCACCATGTCGGCTA